>NZ_JBEXTX010000050.1:0-51866 GCF_040614175.1 Amycolatopsis sp. NPDC006131 | reverse complement strand
CGTGCCTTGACAACCCTGGTCGGCGACTAAAGATCGGCTGTGGATCGGGGGCGGGGGAGGTCTGGTTGGGGTGGTCGGTGGCGTTGCGTTGCCGGCCGGCGGTTGGTTGCTGGGTGGTGTGCTGGTCAGAGCACGAAGCTGTCCGACCACGGCTGGCCGGATCGGCCGGACAGCGCGTCCAGCAGGCTGACCGCCTGCTTGTCCGTCAGCGACGACACGAAGTCGATCACCGCGCGGCCCCTCGCCAGCCCGCGCACGGCGTCGGCGCCCGCGACCGGCTCGCCCGTCGCTCCGACCAGCAGTTCGGGCGCGTTCCGGGCCAGGTCCTCGAACTCCGACTGCGCCAGCTCGACCAGGTCGTGCAGGCGCCGCGGCAGGCGCGACACCTCGTCCCGGTCGGCGAGCCACGCGTCGAGCGCGTCGACCAGCGTCGTCAGCAGCGAGGCCTGTCCGCGCTGGTGGAGGGCCAGTTCCGGGCGCAGCAGCACGAACCGGCGGTGCACGAATTTGAGCACCTGTACCTCGTGCCACTGCGCGGTCCGCAGCGACACGTGCCCGGCCCGGGTGGACGGCGACGGCAGCACGATCACGCCGTCCACCAGCCGGTGCGTCCACCGCGCGGAGAACGCCGCCGTGGCCTGCTCCGCCTCGATCGAACCGTCGAACGGCTCCGCGAGCAGGCCGTCGACCAGCTCGGCCCGGATCCGCGACACCGCGTGGGCGAACGCGTCGTCGTCGACGATCCACGCGTCCTTGGCGTGCATGCGGCGCCGCAGCTGCTCCAGTGACCGGCCGGGGCGGCGGATCTGCGCGGCGAGCGTCGCGTTGTCCAGTCCGGCCAGCTCCACCGCGTGATCGAGCCACTCCCCCAGCTCGGCGGCCACCGGCGCGTGCTGCAGGACCCCGATGCGGTGGAAGTCCTGGATGTCGTGGATCGCGTAGGCGAGGTCGTCGGCGGTGTCCATCACGGACGCCTCGACGGTCTGCTGCCACGGCTCGATCCGCCCGGCGAACGGCCTGCGCGCGGCCACCACGTCGTCCAGCTCGGTGCAGTACGCGGAGAACTTGCTCGACCCGGTGCCCGGCGCCTCGTCCGGCTCGGCGGCGCCCCGCGGCGGGATGCGCATCGCGGCCGGGTGCGGGTCGGGCCAGTGCAGCCGCGCCCACGGGTACTTCAGCACCGCCGCCCGCACGGCCGCGGTGAGGTCCAGCCCGACCGCCGCCGGGCCGCGCACGTCGGTCGTGGTGATGATCCGGAACGTCTGCGCGTTGCCCTCGAACCCGTCCGGCAGCGAGAACCGGTGCCGGGCGATGCGGTCCAGCACCTGCTCCCCCAGGTGCCCGAACGGCGGGTGCCCGAGGTCGTGGGCGAGCGCGGCGGCCTCGGCGACGTCCGGGTCGAGCCCGCCGAGCTTGCCGATCAGCTCGGCGGAGTCCACCGAGGACAGCAGCCGCTGCGAGATGGCGCGGGCGACCTGGGCGACCTTGAGGCTGTGCGTGAGCCGGTTGTGCAGCAGACCGGACCCGGCCGCGCTGACCACCTGGGTCACGCCGCCGAGCCGCGCGAAGAACGGCGACACCACGATGCGGTCCCGGTCGGCCCGGAAGGGGTTGTCGGCCAGGTCGGACCACGCCGGTTCGCTGGCGTTCTCCCGGCGTAGCGTCCGCGGATCGGGTTCCATGCGCATCACCGTATCTGTCCCGCCCGTACCCCCGCGGGAGTACGCTGACCGCCCCGCAGGTGAACATCAGTCGACATCTCTTTCAATACGACCACCTCACCAGCGAAGATCGGTCCGTGCGCCCAGTCCGGTTCGCCTTCCAGCCGCTCTACAGCCTGAACACCGGCGGCATGGTCGCGCTCGAAGCGCTGGCCCGCCCCGCCGAGGGGTCCGTGCACGAACTGCTCGACACCGCGCGCCGCGAACGGCGCCTCGTCGAGACCGACATCGCGCTGGCGTGCGACGCCGTCCGCGCGGAAGCCGACCAGCAGACGCTGCTGCCGCTGCACCTGAACATCACGGCCGCCACCGCGGCCGCGCCCGCAGTCGATCCCCTGCTCGACACCCTCGCCCGCGTCGGCAAGCGGCCGCGCGAGGTGGTGCTGGAGGTCGGGCCGCCGTTCTGCTCGGTGTGGCCCGAACAGCTGCTCGCCGGCCTGCACCGGCTCGGCGAGCTGGGTTTCCGGCTCGCGCTGGACGGCCTCGGCCGCGGCGACCTGCCGTTCGCGATGCTCGCGGCCGCGCCGGTGGACGTCCTCAAACTCGACCGCAGCGTGCTGCGCGGACTGCCCGGTGACGCCGGCTCGGTCGCGGTCGTCGAATCCCTGCTGCACTTCACGTCCCGGACCAACGCGCGACTGGTCGCGACCGGGGTCGAGACGGAAGCGCAGCTGGGAGCGGTGCGCCGCCTGGGGGTGCGCATCGCTCAGGGCAACCTGTTCGCCCCCGCCCGGGACGGGGTGAACCTCGGGCACCTGCTCACCCCGGCGATCCCGGACCCGGAGGAGCGCCTCACGCCGGGGCCGCTCACCACGCCGCGCGTGCGGGACTTCCTGCGCCCGGCGAGCACCCTGCCGCACGACGCGACCTGCGACGACGTCCGCACCGCGCTGGCCGCGGGCGACGCGCCGAGCGGCATCGTCGGGATCGACGCCGACGGTCGGCCGCGGTGGTCGATCGACCGCACCCGGTTCCTGGTGTCGGTCACCGGGCCGTACGGGCACGCCCTGCACGCGAAGCGCAGCGCGGAACGGCTCGCCGACAGCCCGCACACCATCCACGCCGACGCGGGCGCGCTGGAGCTGCTGGAGCTGGTGACCGACGCGGACTGGGGCCGCACCGGCGACGACGTGGTGGTGGTCGACGACGCGGGCCGCTGCCTCGGTGTGGTGCTGGTGACCGAGGTGGTGCGCGGGGTGGCCGAGGCGAAGGTCGAGGAGGCGGCGGCGCTGAACCCGCTGACGCGGCTGCCGGGCAGCGACACGGTGGCGCGGGACGTGGACCGGCGGATCGGCAGCCGGGAGGCGTTCGTCGCGGCGTGGCTGGACGTCGACTCGTTCAAGGCGGTCAACGACAACGCCGGTTTCGCCGCCGGGGACGACCTGATTCGCGCCATCGGCCGCACCCTGACGGACCTGGCGTCGCGGCTGCCGAGGATGGTGGTGAGCCACGTCGGCGGCGACGACTTCCTGATCGCCTGCGACGTGGACGAAATCGGCACGATCGCGGGGGCGCTGCTGGACACGCCGTGGAGCGCGGAGGGCAGGCCGGTGACGGTGTCGCTGGCGACGCTGGTCTGCGCCACGGCGACGATCGAGTCCTACCGCGAGGCGTCGCGGCTGCTGGCGCCGCTGAAGAAGCAGGCCAAGTCGGTGCCGGGGTCGAGCTGGGTGCTGGGCCGTCCTGGTTCGGAGCGGGTCGAGGTGCTGCGCGGCCGTTCGCGGCACGCGCTGCCGGAGCAACGCCCGGCGGGGCCAGTGGGGTTGAGCCGCGCCGGGTAGCGGTGCGGCGGCGGGACGGTGCTGCTCTGCACACGTGCGGCACCGCCGAAGCAGCGGCCGGGCGGTCCGGTCGAGTTGAGCCGCGCCGGGTAGCGGTGCGGCGGCGGATTGGCGCTGCAGAGGTGGTCGCGGTGCGAGCCAACGGCCAGCGGGGCCAGTCGGCTTGAGCCGCGCCGGGTAGGAGCGCAGCCCGTCAGCCGGTACTGCACAGGTGGTCGCGGTGGGCGTTGCCGGAGCAGTGCCGGGGAGGCGTGCAACCGGCGGGCCGCGTGGTCCGTCTGGGAAGCATGCGGATGTTGCCGGTGTTGGCGCTCGGGCTGGCTGTGCTGACGGCGTGCGGGGCGTCGGAGGGTGCGGCGGGCGGTGACCGGGCCTGCACGCTGATCGGTGCGATGCCGGGGATCAGTCTCGACGTCGCGCCGCGGGCGGATGTCGCGGGCGCTGAGGTGACCGCCTGCTGGGGCGCGGACTGCCGCACATGGCGGCCGGACCTGCACCGCGCCACGGCTGCCGAACCCCAGGGCTGCACCGGCACCGGGCCGGACGACACGTGCTCGGCGCGGGTGGTGGAGACCGGTGGCTGGTACGCCTTCGTCGACGTCGCCGACCTGCGGGAGGGGCCGGTGGAGATCACGGTGGTGCTGACGAACGCGGCCGGGGTGGAACTGGCCCGCACGACGCAGGCCACCGCCGCCGAGCTGGTGTACCCGAACGGCCCGGACTGCGGTGGCGGCGTTCCGCAGGCGAACATCCGGGTGTAGACGATGCGGAACCACCCGGCACTGCTGCTGGCCGCCCTGGCAGCCTGCAGCGGCGTTCCGCACGCGAACGTCGGGGGTAGACGGTGCGGAACTGCCCGGCACTGCCGGCCTGCGGCGGCGTTCCGCAGGCGAACATCCGGGTATAGACGATGCGGAACCACCCGGCACTGCTGCTGGCCGCCCTGGCAGCCTGCAGCGGCGTTCCGCACGCGAACGTCGGGGGTAGACGGTGCGGAACTGCCCGGCACTGCCTGCCTGTGGCAGCGCTCCGCAGGTGAACAACCGGGGGTAGACGATGCGCGGGGCACTCCTGCTGGCGCTGGCCGTCCTCGTGGGCTGCGGCGGAGCGCCGCACACCACTGAGGCCCTCCGGCGGCCGTGTCCCGCCGTGGCCCTGGTTCCCGGGATCTGGCTCGACGTGGGGCCACGGCCCGGCCAGGTCATCACGGCCGCGACGGTGACGGCGTGCCGCGACGGCGTCTGCCGGACCGAGCAGGCGTCACTCGCTCCGCAGGACACCGGGTGGGCGGGGTTCGCCGCGTTCGACGACCTTCGCGTCGGTCCCTACGAAGTCACCGTCGTCCTGCCGGGCGGCACCCCCACAACGCAGAACACCGCCGCGTGGCTCGAGTTCCCTGGTGGGCCCGAGTGCGGCGGCGGTGTTCCGCGGGTGACGCTCCAGCTCTAGACGGTGAAGCCCAGCGCCCGGAGCTGCTCCCGGCCGTCGTCGGTGATCTTTTCCGGGCCCCACGGCGGCATCCAGACCCAGTTGATCCGGAAGTCCTTCACCACGCCGGCCTGGCCGACCAGCACGGACGCCGTCTGGTCCTCGATCACGTCGGTCAGCGGGCAGGCCGCCGACGTCAGCGTCATGTCGATCGTGGCGGTGTTGTCCGGCTCCACGCGGATGTCGTAGACCAGCCCGAGGTCGACCACGTTGATGCCGAGCTCGGGGTCGACGACGTCCCGCATGGCCTCCTCGATGTCCTCGATCTTGGCCACGTCCGCGGCGGGCGGCTGCGCCTGCTCGGGCAGGTCCTCCGCGGTGCGGCCCTCGCGCGTCTGCTCCTCGGTCACTTCTCGGCTCCGTTCGTGCGGGTCAGCGCATCCTTGAACGCCATCCAGCCCAGCAGGGCGCACTTCACCCGCGCCGGGTACTTCGACACCCCGGCGAAGGCGACCGCGTCCTCCAGCACATCCTCGTCCGGCTCGATCTGGCCGCGGCTCTGCATCATCTCCACGAAGGTGTCCATCGTGGACAGTGCCTCCGACACGGTGTGACCGGTCACCAGATCGGTCAGCACCGACGCGGACGCCTGGCTGATCGAGCAGCCCTGCCCCTCGTAGGAGACGTCGGCGACCTTGTCGCCCTCGACCTTCAGCCGCAGGGTGATCTCGTCGCCGCAGGTCGGGTTCACCTGGAACGACTCCGCGTCGAAGGGCTCCCGCAGGCCGTGGCCGTGCGGGTTCTTGTAGTGGTCCAGGATGATCTCCTGGTACATGCTCTCCAGGTTCACCTACGCCACCCCGAAGAACTTCTGCGCCTCGCGGACACCACCGAGCAGCGCGTCCACTTCGGACAGATCGTTGTACAGGTAGAACGTCGCCCGCACGGTGGCGGGCACCTGGCAGACCCGGTGCAGCGGCCACGCGCAGTGGTGTCCCACGCGCACGGCGATGCCCAGGCTGTCCAGCACCTGGCCGGCGTCGTGCGGGTGCACGCCGTCGACGACGAACGCCACGGTCGCGCCGCGGTCGGCGCTGTCCCCGGGACCGATCAGCCGGACGCCGGGGATCTCGGCGATCCCGGCCAGCGCGGCCTCGACGAGCGCGTGCTCGTGCGCGGCCACCCGCTCCATGCCGATCGCGGTCAGGTAGTCCACCGCGGCGCCGAGCCCGACGGCCTGCGACGTCATCGGCACACCGGCCTCGAACTTCTGCGGCGGCGGCGCGAACGTGGTGCGCTCCATGGTGACCAGCTCGATCATCGACCCGCCGGTGAGGAACGGCGGCATCGCCTCGAGCAGCTCACGCCGTCCGTACAGCACGCCGATGCCGGACGGCGCCAGCATCTTGTGCCCGGAGAACACCGCGAAGTCCACCCCGAGGGCGTGGAAGTCGACCGGGAAGTGCGGCACCGACTGGCACGCGTCCAGCAGCGTCAGCGCGCCCACCTCGCGGGCCCGGCGGACGATCGGCTCGACCGGGTTGATCGTGCCGAGCACGTTGGACTGGTGCGCGAACGCGACGATCTTGGTGCGCTCGTTGACCAGCTCGTCCAGGTTGGACAGGTCCAGCCGGAACGTGTCGGTGAGGTCGAACCACCGCAGCGTCGCGCCGGTGCGCTGGCACAGCTGCTGCCAGGGCACCAGGTTCGCGTGGTGCTCCATCGCGGTGATGACGATCTCGTCGCCCGGCCCGATGCGGAACCGCTCGGCCTCGGGTCCCGCGGTGGCCGCGTTGCTCATCGCGTACGCGACCAGGTTGATGCCCTCGGTGGCGTTCTTGGTGAACACCAGCTCGCCCGGGTCCGCGCCGACGAACTCGCCGGTGCGGGCACGGGCGTACTCGTAGGCGTCGGTCGCCTCTTCGGCGAGCTGGTGCGCACCGCGGTGCACCGCCGCGTTCGAGGTCTCCAGGAACCGGCGCTCGGCGTCCAGCACCTGGGTGGGCCGCTGCGAGGTGGCGCCGGAGTCCAGGTACACCAGGGGTTTCCCGTCGCGCACGGTGCGCGACAGGATGGGGAAGTCGGCGCGCAGCGCAGCGACGTCCAAAGGCGTGTTGGCCGCGGCTGTGGTGGTCATGCGCGCCAACTCCTCTCTCGCGGTGTCAGTTCGGGCTCGGAGGCACATCCGGGCGAAAATTGCGAAGCCGCCTGGATGTGCCGACCGGGTGCGGGTGTCCCGCACAACACAGCAACAACGTCAGACCGCCGCGGCTTCCTTCTTGCCGGTGTACTTGACGTAGCCGTTCTCCTCCAGCTCGTCCGCCAGCTCCTTGCCGCCGGACTCGACGACCTTGCCGTCGGCGAAGACGTGCACGAAGTCGGGCGTGATGTGGCGCAGGATCCGCGTGTAGTGCGTGATCAGCATGACGCCGACCTCGTTGTTGGCCTTGTACTCGTTGACGCCCTCGGAGACGATCCGCAGCGCGTCGACGTCCAGGCCGGAGTCGGTCTCGTCCAGGATCGCGATCTTCGGCTTGAGCAGCGCCAGCTGCAGGATCTCGTGGCGCTTCTTCTCACCGCCGGAGAAGCCCTCGTTGACGCTGCGCTCGGCGAACTCGGCCGAGATCTCCAGCTTGGCCATCTCGTCCTTGACTTCCTTGACCCAGTGGCGCAGCTTCGGCGCCTCGCCGCGCACGGCGGTGGCCGCGGTGCGGAGGAAGTTCGACATGGACACGCCCGGCACCTCGACCGGGTACTGCATCGCCAGGAACAGCCCGGCGCGCGCACGCTCGTCGACGCTCATGTCGAGCACGTTCTCGCCGTCCAGCAGCACCTCGCCGGAGGTCACCTCGTACTTGGGGTGGCCGGCGATGGCGTAGGACAGGGTCGACTTGCCCGAGCCGTTCGGGCCCATGATCGCGTGCGTCTCACCCGAGCGGATCGTCAGGTTGACGCCCTTCAGGATCTCCTTGGCGCCCTCGTCGGTGGTGACGCTCGCGTGCAGGTCCTTGATTTCCAGTGTGGCCATGGCCCTTTTTCGTCTCTGTCTCTCGTGGTGGAAGGAGTGGCTCAGCTGCCGACGGCTTCGAGTTCGGCCTCGATCGCCTCGGCCAGGCGCTCGCGGACCTCGGGAACGTCGATCTTCATCAGGATCTCGTGGAAGAACCCGCGGACGACCAGACGCCGCGCCTGCTCCTCCTCGATCCCGCGCGACTGCAGGTAGAACAACTGCTCGTCGTCGAACCTTCCCGTGGCGCTCGCGTGCCCGGCGCCGGCGATCTCACCGGTCTCGATCTCCAGGTTCGGCACCGAGTCGGCGCGCGCGCCCGTGGTGAGCACGAGGTTGCGGTTGAGCTCGTAGGTCTCGGTGCCCTCGGCCGCGGCCCGGATCAGCACGTCGCCGATCCACACCGCGTGCGCGTCGTCGCCCTGCAGCGCGCCCTTGTACATCACGTTCGACTTGCAGTTCGGGACCGCGTGGTCGACGAAGAGGCGGTGCTCCTGGTGCTGCCCGGCGTCGGCGAAGTACAGGCCCAGCATTTCCACGTCGCCGCCGCGGTCGGCGAACGTCGCGGTCGGCGAGACGCGCACCAGGTCGCCGCCCAGGGTGACCACGATGTGCTTGACCGTGGCGTCCTTGCCGAGCCGCAGGTGCTGCTCGGAGACGTGCACCGCGTCGTCGGCCCAGTCCTGGACGCTGACCACGGTGAGCTTGGCGCCCTCGCCGACGACGAACTCGACGTTGTCGGCGTAGGTGCCCGAGCCGAGGTGGTCGAGCACGACCACGCCCTCGGCGTAGGCCTCGGCGCGCACCTGCACGTGGCCGTAGGCGGTGTTGCCCTCGCCGGGGCCGGTCAGCCGCAGCACGGTCGGCTTCGACGCCTTGGTCTCCTTGGGCAGGGTCACCAGGGTCGCCGCGGCGAACGAGCTGTACGCCTGCGCGGCGATCCGGTCGCTCGGGACGCCGGCCTGGCCGAGGCGCTCGTCCTCGCGGCCGACGGTCTCGACGCGCACCTCGGGGGCGGCGTCGACGTCGACCTTGACCTCGCCGGAGGCCGTGGCGGTGCCGTCGTGCAGCCCGCGCAGCCGCTTCATCGGGGTGAAGCGCCAGTTCTCCTCGCGGCCGCTGGGGACCTCGAAGGCCTGGACGTCGTACCCGGTGAAGCGCTCCGCGCGGGAGGCCGCCGGAACGACGGCCTCCGCGGCAGCGGCGGTGTTTTCAGCAGCCACCGTCCTCTGCCCCGCCCCCGCCCGCTCATGGTGGCGCTGGCGCGCCGCTGTGTTCCCCATGGTCAGCCGACGGCTCCTTCCATCTGCAGTTCGATCAGGCGGTTCAGCTCGAGCGCGTACTCCATGGGCAGCTCGCGCGCGATGGGCTCGACGAACCCGCGCACGACCATCGCCATGGCCTCGTCCTCGGTGAGACCGCGGGACATCAGGTAGAACAGCTGGTCCTCGGAGACCTTCGACACCGTCGCCTCGTGGCCCATCGACACCTCGTCGTTGCGGATGTCGACGTAGGGGTAGGTGTCCGAGCGGGAGATGGTGTCGACCAGCAGGGCGTCGCACTTCACCGTGGAGGCGGAGTGGTGCGCCCGCTTGGCGACCTTGACCAGGCCGCGGTAGGAGGTGCGGCCGCCGCCGCGCGCCACCGACTTCGACACGATGGTCGAGGAGGTGTGCGGCGCCAGGTGCTCCATCTTCGCGCCGGCGTCCTGGTGCTGGCCCTCGCCCGCGAAGGCGATCGAGAGGACCTCGCCCTTGGCGTGCTCGCCCATCAGGAAGACCGACGGGTACTTCATGGTCACCTTGGAGCCGATGTTGCCGTCGATCCACTCCATGGTCGCGCCCTCTTCGCACTTGGCGCGCTTGGTGACCAGGTTGTAGACGTTGTTCGACCAGTTCTGGATAGTCGTGTAGCGGCAGCGGCCGCCCTTCTTCACGATGATCTCGACGACGGCCGAGTGCAGCGAGTCCGACTTGTAGATCGGCGCGGTGCAGCCCTCGACGTAGTGCACGTAGGCACCCTCGTCGACGATGATCAGGGTCCGCTCGAACTGGCCCATGTTCTCGGTGTTGATCCGGAAGTAGGCCTGCAGCGGGATGTCCACGTGCACGCCCGGCGGCACGTAGATGAACGACCCGCCGGACCACACCGCGGTGTTCAGCGCGGAGAACTTGTTGTCACCGGCCGGGATGACCGAGCCGAAGTACTCCTGGAACAGCTCCGGGTGCTCCTTGAGGCCGGTGTCGGTGTCCAGGAAGATGACGCCCTGGGCCTCGAGGTCCTCGCGGATCTTGTGGTAGACGACCTCCGACTCGTACTGGGCCGCGACGCCGGCGATCAGGCGCTGCTTCTCCGCCTCCGGGATGCCCAGCTTGTCGTAGGTGTTCTTGATGTCCTCGGGCAGCTCGTCCCAGCTGGCGGCCTGCTGCTCGGTGGAGCGGACGAAGTACTTGATGTTGTCGAAGTCGATGCCCGACAGGTCCGCGCCCCAGTTCGGCATCGGCTTGCGCTCGAAGAGCTTCAGCGCCTTTTGGCGCGCCTCGAGCATCCACTCCGGCTCGCTCTTCTTCGCGGAGATGTCAGCCACCACGTCGGCGTTCAGCCCGCGGCGGGCGCTGGCGCCCGCGGCGTCCGGGTCGGCCCACCCGAACGCGTAGTTGCCCAGGGACTCGATGGTCTCTTCCTGGGACAGCGGCGTCGTGGTGGGATTGCGCTGCTCGGCAGCGGCAGTCATTCGCGTTCCCCTCCGTCCGGAGCTTTCGCTTGCAGACCCGGCGGATTTTCCGCAGGGACGTGTGTCGTGCACGCGGCGTCACCGCGTGCGATGGTCGCCAGCCGCTGGACGTGGGTGCCCAGCAGCTTGGCGAACGCCTCGGTCTCCGCCTCGCACAGCTGCGGGAACTCAGCGGCGACGTGGGCGACCGGGCAGTGGTGCTGGCACAGTTGCGCGCCGGCACCGGTGGCCGTTGCGCCCACCTGGCGGGTGGACGCAGCGTAGCCTTCCCTGGTCAGGGCGGCGGCCAGGGCCTCCGCCCGGTGTGCGGGGCCGTCGGCCGCGTTGACCGCGGCCCGGTGCGGCTCGACCAGGGCGGCCACCCGCCGCTCCGCGAACGCCCGCACCGCGTCCTCGCCCGCGTGCTCGGCGAGGAACCGGATGGCGGCGACCGCGAGGTCGTCGTAGGCGTGCCCGAACCGCGCCCGTCCCGTCTCGGTGAGCAGGAAGAGCTTGGCCGGGCGGCCCCGGCCACGCGGTCCGCGCCGGGGCGCGTCCCGCGTCTCGGCCTCCCCGTCGGCGACCAGGGCGTCCAGGTGGCGGCGCACGGCGGTCGGGCTGATGCCCAGCCGCTCGGCGACGACACCCGCCGTCATGGGGCCGTCCTCCAGCAGGAGGCGGGCGACCTCGTGGCGAGTCCGCCCTTCCGGGGTGGCCTGAGCGGGCACCACGGCACCGGGACGGCTCGCGCCGTCCTCGTGCTGGGTGGTCCCGCTGTTTTTCACAACATAAGTGTGTCGTATTTCGGGCGGGGAGGCAAAGAGTGGTCATCTCACGGTGAGCGGGGTCACTGCGCCGGAGGCGTAGGCGCTGGTCGGGGCCGGTCGGCGAGGTCGGCCGGATCACTCTGGTGGGTGAGCGCGGCGTGCCAACCGCCGCCGGACGTGCGCCCCGGCCGCTCGGCTCGCGCCCGCGCCCGCCGCGAGCTCCGCACCCAGGGGCGCGCGCCCGACCCACCACCGCAAGTCCCCCAGGGCTCGCGTACCGCGCCCGGAGCGGCGGCAGCCTGCTCCACCGCACGTCAGACACGGTGTTCGCGCTCGTGAACTGCCCTTCACCACAGCCCTTCGCGGCGTCGATACCCTCTCTGTGTGGCATTGGGCGAGCAGAGCACCGGTGGCGGTGCGGTGGCGGTACCGCTGTCCCCGGTGCGGCCCCCCGAGGCCGGGCCGCTGGAGCAGCGCGAACTGCGCGCGCTCGACATCATCCGCCGCCTCGGCACGATCGGCGCCCTGCTGCTCGCGCTCGGCTCGCTGGGCGCGGGGGCGGCCCCGGTGCTCAACCCGGTCCAGGACATCCCCGTCCTGCGCCTGTTCGCCCGCATCCCCACCGTCTCGCTGGCGATCTGCTTCGCCGGCATGGGCATGCTCGTCGTGGGCTGGCTGCTGCTCGGCCGGTTCGCGCGGCCGGGGCGCGCCCGCCTCGCCACGCGTGCGCAGCTCACCCGCACCCTCGTCATGTGGCTGACGCCGCTGATGTTCATCCCGCCGCTGTTCTCCCGCGACGTCTACAGCTACCTGGCGCAGAGCGAGATCGTGCACCGCGGCATGGACCCCTACTCGCTGGGCCCGGCGCAGGCCCTCGGCGTCGCCGACCCGCTCACCAGCGGCGTGTCCAACATGTGGCGCGAGACCCCGGCCCCCTACGGCCCGCTGTTCCTCAAGCTGGGCAGCTGGATCTCCGCCGTCGTCGGCGACAACATCGTCGCCGGGGTGCTGCTGCAGCGCGCGCTCGCCCTGGCCGGCGTCGCCCTGATCATCTGGGCCCTGCCGCGGCTGGCGCAGCGCTTCGGCGTCGAACCGGCCACCGCGCTGTGGCTGGGCGCGGCCAACCCGCTCGTGTTGTTCCACCTGGTCGCCGGCGCGCACAACGAAGCCCTCGGCATCGGCCTCATGGTCGCCGGCCTCGAGCTGGGCATCCGCCGCCTCCCGGTGCGCGTCACCGGTGACACGGCGCCGCCGCTGGCCCGCGGCGAGGTCCTGTTCATCGTGCTCGGCGCGGCCGTCATCACGCTCGGCGCGGCGGTGAAGATCAACGCCATCATCGCGCTGGGCTTCTTCGGCGTGATGATCGCCCGCCGCTGGCACGGCCGCATCACCGACCTGCTGCGCGCCGCGGCACTGGTCACGGGCGTGTTCGCGGTGGTCATGGTGGCCGTGTGCCTGGGCACCGGGCTGGGCTTCGGCTGGGTCGGCGCCCTCGGCACGCCGGGCCTGGTGCGCAGCTGGATCTCCCCCACCGCCGAGCTGGCCAACCTGGGCGGCGTGCTGGGCATCGCGCTCGGCCTGGGCAACCACACCAACGCGCTCGTGTCCATCCTGCAGCTGGCCGGCACCGCGCTGGCGGGGCTCATCACGGCCAAGTTCCTCTGGGACAGCTTCCGCTGGCGCTACCGGCCCATCATCGGCCTCGGAGTGTCGCTGGGCGCGTTCATGATGCTGCACGTCGCGATGCAGCCGTGGTGGCTGCTGTGGGCGGTCATCCCGCTCGCCGCCGCGGCGGGCACCTCCCGCTTCCGGGTCGCCGCCAGCGTCGCCAGCGTCGCGCTGGCGTTCCTCGCCGCGCCACCGGGGAGCACGTTCGACGGCCGCTCGTTCGTCGTGCCGCAGGCCTACCTGGCCGCGGCTCTCGTCGTCGCCGTCGCGGTGGTCGTCGTGTGGCGCAGGGCACCTCTTCTACTGAAGAGGGATCCGCAGCCGGTGGCCTGAGCCGAGGTCGTACGCTTGACAGTCGTGAGCACACCTGCCGTCGAGATCACCGGGCTGGTGAAGCGGTACGGCTCGAAGACCGCGGTCGACGGCCTGGACCTCAAGATGGACCGCGGGCGCCTGCTCGCGCTGCTCGGTCCCAACGGCGCCGGCAAGACCACCACCGTCGAGATCTGCGAGGGCTTCCGCCGCGCCGACTCCGGCTCGGTGCGGGTGCTGGGCCTGGACCCGGTCCGCGACGGCGCCGCGCTGCGCCCCCGCATCGGCGTGATGCCGCAGGGCGGCGGCGCCTACCCCGGCGTCCGCGCCGGCGAGATGCTGGGCCTGGTCGCCGCCTGCGCCGCCAACCCGCTCGACCCCGCGTGGCTGCTCGACGTCCTCGGCCTCGCCCCCGCGCGCCGCACCCCGTTCAAGCGCCTCTCCGGCGGCCAGCAGCAGCGCCTGTCGCTGGCCTGCGCCCTGGTCGGGCGGCCGGAGCTGGTGTTCCTCGACGAGCCGACCGCGGGCATGGACCCGCAGGCCCGCCGCCTGGTGTGGGAGCTGCTGGGCGCGTTGCGGGCCGACGGCGTCAGCGTGCTGCTCACCACGCACCTGATGGAGGAGGCCGAGGCGCTGGCCGACGACGTGGTGATCGTCGACCACGGCAAGGTCATCGCCGAGGGCACGCCGAGCGCGCTGACCGCCGACGACGCCGACACCGCGCAGCTGCGGTTCAAGGCCCGCGCCGGGCTGGACACCGACCTGCTCTCCGCCGCGCTGCCGGAGGGCTACCACGTCAAGGAGTCCGCGCCGGGCAGCTACCAGGTCTCCGGGAAGGTGAACCCGCAGGTGGTGTCCACGGTGACGGCGTGGTGCGCGCAGCAGGGCGTGCTGGCCGAGGAGCTGCACGTCGGCAAGCGCGACCTGGAAGAGGTCTTCCTCGAGCTGACCGGACGGGAGCTGCGCTCGTGACCGCACCGGCCCGGTTCCCCGCCGGCACCTTCACCCCCGCGCCCGGCGCGGGCAGCCGCGCGCGCATGCTGCTCACCCACGCGAAGCTGGAGACCAGCCTCACGCTGCGGCACGGCGAGCAGATCCTGCTCACCCTGCTCATCCCGCTGGCCCTGCTGATCGGCCTGACGCTGCTGGACATCCTGCCGTCCGGCGACCTCGCCGGAGTGTCCAAAGCGGACTGGGTGACGCCGCGGATCTTCGCGCTCGCGGTCATGTCGTCGGCGTTCACCGGGCAGGCCATCGCGCTCGGCTTCGACCGCCGCTACGGGGTGCTCAAGCGGCTGTCGGCCACCGCCATCCCCCGCTGGCTGCTGGTCGCGGGCCGGATCGTCGCGGCCCTGGTCGTGGTGCTGCTGCAGGTCGTCGTGCTCGGCGTGGTCGCCGCATTCCTCGGGTGGAGCCCGTCGCCTGCGGGCATCGCGGAGGCGGTGGTGCTGCTGGTGCTCGGCACGCTGAGCTTCGGCGCGCTGGGCGTGCTGCTCGGCGGGTCGCTGCGCGCGGAGGCGGTGCTGGCGCTGGCCAACATCGTGTGGTTCGTGCTGCTGCTCGCGGGCGGCATCCTGCTCGCGCCGTCCACGCTGCCGTCGGCCGCCGCGACCGTGATCGAACTCCTGCCGTCCGGAGCGCTGGCCGAGGGACTGCGCGCCGCGCTCGTCGACGGGCAGTTCGCCGTCGGCCCGGTTCTCGTGCTCGCCGTGTGGGGCGTGCTGGCGGCAGCGGTGGCCGCGAAAACGACAAAACTGACATAACTCTAGGATGTTGCTGTGGCCCTGAGCTCCCTGATCGCCCGTCTGCCCTACCCGTCGCGCCCGGTGCAGCGCGCGATCGCCGTCGCCGCGATCGTGGCCCAGGCGGGCATCGGGGTCACCGGCTCGGTCGTCCGGGTCACCGGTTCGGGCCTGGGCTGCCCCACCTGGCCGCAGTGCTTCCCGGGCAGCATGGTGCCGGTCGCGCACCCCGAGTTCGACACGCTCAACCAGTGGATCGAGTTCGGCAACCGGCTGCTCACCGTCGTGGTCGTGCTGGTCTCCGCGCTGGCGGTGCTCGCCGCGTGGCGCGTGCAGATCGCCCACCCCGAGCGCAAGCGCCTGGTGAAGCTCGCCTGGACGATGCCCGGCGGGGTCGTGCTGCAGGCCGTGGTCGGCGGCATCACGGTGCTCGCGAAGCTCGAGTGGTGGACCGTCGCGATCCACTTCCTCGCCTCCACCCCGCTGGTGTGGCTCGCGGTGCTGCTGCTGCGCGCGTTCAACGAGGGTGACCAGCCGGCCCGCTGGCTCATCCCGCCGCTGGCGAAGAAACTGCTGGTCACGCTCGTCGTGGCGCTGTGGGCGATCCTGATCGCCGGCACCACCGTGACCGGCGCGGGCCCGCACGGTGGCGACCCGGAGACCCACCGGCTGGACGCGCCGATCGAGGTCCTCGCGCAGGTCCACGGCGGCCTGCTGGTCGCCTACCTGCTGGTGCTCGCGACCTTCGGACTGGTGCTCATGCGCGGCGGCACGCCGGCCGCGCTGTGGCGGCGTTACGCGATCGTGTGGGTGGTCGCGCTGGCGCAGGGTGTGCTGGGATCGGTGCAATACGCCCTCGGCATCCCGGAGGCGCTGGTGTCGCTGCACGTCCTGGGCTCGGCGCTGGTGATCGTGGCGACCGCCGCACTGTGGTGCGGCTGCCGCGACCGCGGCCCGGTCACCTCGGCCGGCCCGGCGCCGCGCGAGCCGGAGCTGACCGCGGCCCGCAGCTGACCGCGGCTGGGGCG
Organism: Amycolatopsis sp. NPDC006131; assembly: GCF_040614175.1. NCBI lineage: Bacteria > Bacillati > Actinomycetota > Actinomycetes > Pseudonocardiales > Pseudonocardiaceae > Amycolatopsis > Amycolatopsis sp. NPDC006131. The sequence goes on along the minus strand of NZ_JBEXTX010000050.1, from coordinate 35,699 downwards.
AGGTTTCGTCGCCCGTCATGCGGTAGTAACGCCCGAGGGGGGTATTCGCCAAGACGGCTCCGTACGGTGGGGCCGGAGAGAGAGGTTACTGCCGCCCATGACGAAACCGCTGATCTCGCATCGCCGGTCCTCCGGTCAGATGATCGTGCTCAAAGCGTTCCTGCTGATCCCGTTCCTCGCCCTGATCACCGCTGTTCCGCTGGCGTGGGGCTGGGGCCTGACCTGGCTCGACCTGGGCCTGGCGGTGTTCTTCTACGTCGTCGCGACCCTCGGGGTGACGGTCGGCTACCACCGGTACTTCACGCACGGCGCGTTCAAGACCGGCCGTCCGCTGCGCGTCGCCATGGCGATCGCCGGCAGCATGGCGGTGCAGGGGTCGGTCATCTTCTGGGTGGCCAGCCACCGCCGCCACCACGCGTTCGCCGACCGCGAGGGCGACCCGCACTCCCCCTGGCTGTTCGGCACGAGCCCGGCGGCGCTGCTGCGCGGCTTCTGGCACGCGCACATGGGGTGGATGTTCCAGCGTGAGGTGACCAACTACGAGCGGTTCGCGCCGGACCTGCTGGCCGACGACGACCTGCGCGTGGTCAACCGGCTGTTCTGGCTGTGGATCGTGCTGAGCCTGGGCCTGCCGACGCTGCTCGGCGGCCTGCTGAGCTGGTCGTGGTGGGGCGCGGTGACCGCGTTCTTCTGGGCCGGGCTCGTGCGGATCGCGTTCCTGCACCACGTGACGTGGTCGGTGAACTCGATCTGCCACATGATCGGCGACCGGCCGTTCGCCAGCCGGGACAAGGCGGCGAACTTCTGGCCGCTGGCGATCCTGTCGATGGGCGAGTCCTGGCACAACTCCCACCACGCGGACCCGACGTGCGCCCGGCACGGCGTGCTGCGCGGGCAGGTGGACGTGTCGGCGCGGGTGATCTGGATCTTCGAGAAGCTGGGCTGGGCGCGCGACGTGCGGTGGCCGCGCGCCGAGCGCCTCGCCGCGAAGCGGCTCGAACCCGCTTCCTAGTTCCTACAGGGCGTGCCCGGCCATCCGGCGACGGTGGCCGGGCCCGATCCGCGTGGAGTTGACGGTCTCGGCGTCCCACTCGGCCGGTTCCAGGTCCTCCACGGCCTCGACGAGCTTCTGACCGGTCTCCACGGACGGGACGACGACGTCGCCCATCGCGCCGTCGTGGCCGACGAGCACCACTCGTGCCCCGGCGCGGCCGATGTTCTCCACGACGGCCTTGGCCGGCTTGCCGTGCTCGGCGACGAAGCGGCGGGCGGTCGTAAGCTGCTTGGCGGTGGGCGCCGGTGCCTCGGTCTCTTCAGCCATGTCGGCATCTTAGGGAAGATCCGTGCGGCCCACCCGGTTGTGCGAGGTGAACCCGACCACGTCAGGAGGACACAGGCGATGCCCACGGCAGTGCAGATTCGGCAGACCGGCGGACCCGAGGTGCTGGAGGCCGGTGACGTCGAGGTCGGCGATCCCGGGCCGGGCGAGCTGCTGGTCGACGTGGCCGCCGCGGGCGTGAACTACATCGACACCTACCAGCGGAGCGGGATCTACAAGATCGACCTGCCGGTCACGCTGGGCATGGAGGGCGCCGGGACGGTCGCCGCGGTCGGCGAGGGCGTGACGGGCTTCTCGGCCGGTGACCGGGTGGCCTGGCAGGGCGTGCTCGGCGGGTACGCGCAGCGGGCCCGGATCCCGGCGAGCGCGGCGGTGCCGGTGCCCGAGGGCGTGTCGCTGGAGACCGCCGCGGCGACGATGCTGCAGGGCATCACCGCGCACTACCTGGTGCGGTCCACGTACGAGGTGCAGGAGGGCGACACGATCCTGCTGCACGCGGCCGCGGGCGGCGTCGGGCTGCTGCTGACGCAGCTGGCGAAGGCGCGTGGCGCGCGGGTGATCGGCACGGTGTCGACCGAGGAGAAGGCGGCGCTGGCCCGCGAGGCCGGTGTGGACGAGGTGATCCGGTACGACCAGGTCGATTTCGCCGAGGAGGTCCGGAAGCTGACCGGCGGCGAGGGTGTGGCCGCGGTGTACGACGGGGTCGGCAAGTCCACTTTCGACGGAAGCCTGGCGAGCCTGCGGGTGCGGGGTTTCCTGGTGCTGTTCGGGGCGGCGAGCGGGCCGGTCCCGCCGGTCGACCCGCAGCGGCTGAACTCGGCGGGCTCGGTCTACCTGACGCGCCCGACGTCGGCCCACTACGTGCGCACGCGCGAGGAGCTGGAGTGGCGCACGGGCGAGTTGTTCGAGGCAGTCACCTCGGGCGCGTTGCAGGTCCGTGTGGGCGCCAAGTATGCGCTGTCCGACGCCGCGAAGGCGCACGAGGACCTGCAGGGCCGCCGCACGACGGGCAAGGTGCTGCTGATCCCGTAGTCAACCGGGGCGGGTTTCGGGCATGCGGATCGCGACCGCGATCCCGGAGGCGGCGGTGAGCACGGCGACGAGCGCCACCGCCGCCCGCACGCCCCACAGATCGGCGGCCACCCCGGACACCACCGCCCCCACCGCGAAGCCGCTGTCCCGCCAGAGCCGGTAGACACCGACGGCGCGGGCCCGCCACGCGGGATGCGCGACGTCGCCGACCACCGCGAGCAGCGTCGGGTAGACCATCGCGGTGCCCGCGCCGAGCAGCACCATCGCCACCGCCCAGGTCGCGAAACCGGTGGCGAGCGCGGTCAGCCCGAGCGCGGCGGCCTGCACCAGCATGCCCGCGGTGATCAGGTGCCTGCGGCCCCAGCGGTCCGACAACGGGCCGGTGACGAGCTGCCCGGCGCCCCAGACCGCGGGGTAGAGCGCGGCGAGCACGCCGGCGCCGGCCACGGACAGCCCCGTGGCGACGAACAGGATCGGGAACAGGCCCATCGCGAGGCCGTCGTTGAGGTTGTTCACCAATCCGGCTTGGCTGGCCGCGGACAACGCGCGATCCCGCACGCTGGTGCGAGCGAACACGGCCCAGCCGCTCAGTTCTCCGGTGGCGGCGTGGGCGCGGGACTCGAAGCGGGCGTGGCCGCGTGTCTCCCGCACGAACACCGCGGTCAGGCCAAGGCCGAGCGCGACGTAGGCCGCGCCGAGGAGGAACGGGGCGGGGCGCAGGCCGTAGTGCGCGGCGAGGTAGCCGGTGGCGGCCGCGGTGATCGCCAGCGCGCCGTACCCGGCGGCCTCGTTGAGTCCCATCGCCAGTCCGCGCCGTCGCGGGCCGGCGAGGTCGATCTTCATGATCACGGTGGTCGACCAGGTCAGCCCCTGGCTGAGGCCGAGCAGGACGTTGGCGGCGACGATCCAGCCCCAGTCCGGGGCGAGAGCGAGCAGCGCCGGCGCCGGCACGGCGATCAGCCACCCGGCGAGCAGCACGGGTTTGCGCCCGTAGCGGTCGGACAGGGTGCCGGCGAGGTAGTTGGCGGCGGCCTTGGTGAGGCCGAACAGGAGCACGTAGGTGAGCAGGACGGTGTAGCCGGTCAGGCCGAACACCGGCCCCGCCAGCAGCGGGAGGACGGTCCGTTCCTGGCCCAGCACGCCGCCGACCAGCGCGTTGACCGCGACCAGGAGGCTGAACTGGGCGAGGTTGGCGCGCAGGCCCAGCCGGACCGTCACGCGCCGGTCACCAGGGCGTTCCCGGTCGCGCGGGCCCATTCGGCGGGGCCGCCGGCCAGCACCACCGAGATGTCCCGGTGGCCGGCCTGTTCGAGGAGGCTCGCGGCGCTCATCGCTCGTTCGCCGTGGCCGCACATCACCACCAGTGGTTCCCGCGGCAGCTCGCGCCCGTCGAGGCGGCCCAGCTCGCGGTGCCGGGCGCCGGGCAGGTGACCGGCGGCGAACTCGGCGTCCTGGCGCACGTCGAGCACCGGCCGCCCGCCGACCCCGTCGGCCGTGACGACCCGCGTGCGCCGCACCGGCTGCCCGGCGGCGGTCCACGCAGCGAGCCCGCCGTCGAGCTCGCCCGCCAGGTCGGTGCGGCCGATCTTGACCGCCTGCCAGGCGATTTCGGCCGCGTCCTGGTCGCCGCCGCGCACGACGACGATCGGACGGTCGGAGGGCACGAGCCAGCCGAGCCAGGACGCGAACGCCGGGCGCAGCGGGATCGACAGCGCACCCGGCACGTGCCCGGCGGCGAAGTCGGCGGCGGGACGCGCGTCGACCACCACCGCGCCGTCGGCGGCCAGCGCGCGCACCCGGTCCACGTCGAGGCCGGGCAGGACCGGATCACCGGGCAGGACCACGCCGCGGCGGTTGGTGTCGGCCAGTTCCCGGAAGTAGGACGGGAAGCTGCCCAGCGATCCCCGCAACGCGGCGACGAAGGCGTCCTCGTTTTCCGCGCGCAGCAAGGAGTTGCTCGCCTTCTCGGCGCCGATGGTGCTGGTGCGCCGCGCGCCGGGCGGTGCGGAGCAGAACGAGCCGGCGCCGTGGGTGGGCCACACCGCGACCTCGTCGGGCAGGGTCGCCAGCCGCCGCAGGGAGGCGTACTGCCGGCGGGCCAGCTCGTCGGTGCGGGCCGGGTCGACCAGGTCGGTGCGGGCCGCGGCCCCGACGATCAGGGAGCCGCCGGTGAACACCCCGACCGGGGCGGCGCCGTCGAGCAGGAGGAACGACAGGTGCTCGTGGGTGTGGCCCGGGGTGAACAGGGCACGCAGGCGCAGCCCGCCCAGGTCGGTTTCGTCGCCATCGCGCAGGCCGTCGTGGGTGAACTCGCGGTGCCCCGCGGCAGAGGCGAGGACGCGGGCGCCGTCGGTGGCCGCGAGCTGCCGGGCACCGGAGACGAAGTCGGCGTGCAGGTGCGTGTCGGCGGCGAAGGCGAGCCGCAGACCACGCCGCGCGGCCGCGCGCCGGGCGGCCCGCAGGTCCAGGCTCACGTCGACGACCAGCGCCCGGCCGTCACCGAGGTCGACCAGGTAGGCCGAGTTGCCGAGCCCTTCGTCCACGAGGGGCAGGACGTCTACAGTGGACATGATCGGTCACCGCCGGGGTTTGGTGGCCAGCACGGAAACGCTGCGCACGCCGTAGCTCGCGCCGGCGTCGCGATGGCGGTCCCGTGCGGCGGCGTTGCCCACCACGGATTCCGGCAGCGGCGGTTCGCTGACGATGTCGGCGACGCCCGGCCGCAGCACCCGGGCGGCCTCGGCGAAGACGGCTTCCTTGTTCGGGCACAGGTTGATCACACCGTTGGAGATCACGCAGTCGGCGCTGCCGTCCGCCAGCGGGAGGTGCTCGATGTGCGCGTCCACGAACTCCAGTGTCGTGGCGCCCGACTCGGCGGCGAGGCGGCGGGCCTTGGCCGGCTGGGCCGGGGTGAAGTCGACGCCGATCACGTGACCGGACGGGCCGGTGAGAGCGGCGGCGCAGAAGGCGTCCATGCCCCAGCCGCTGCCGAGGTCGACCACGGTCTCGCCGGGGGCGAGTGCGGCGAGGTCGAAGAGGTAGCCGACCCCGGCGAAGGACTCGACCGCGGGCGCCGGGACCGCGTCGAGCACCGCGGGGTCGTAGCCCGCCCGGACGGCGACCTCGCGCCCGAGCTCGAAGTGGAACCCCGCGCCCGGCTCCGTCGCGACCAGTTCGTACATCCGCTTGACCCGGGTCTCCAGGGCCCGGGTGTCCACGCCGGTGGTCATCGCACACCTCCGCGCTTGTTCAAGTGAGTTCTTGAATAAGAGACCTGCACCCGGTTGCTTGTCAAGAGTTCTCTTGAATATGCTGGTCGCGTGGGTGACCGAGCCGCGAAGACCGAGCTGTACGACGCGCTGGCCGAGACCGCGAAGGCGCTGGCCAGCGGGCGGCGCGCGGAGCTGGTGGACGTGCTCGTGCAGGGTGAGCGGCCGGTCGACGAGCTCGCCGCCGAGATCGGCCAGTCGGTGGCCAACACCTCCCAGCACCTGCAGCGGTTGCTGCGGTCCGGCCTGGTGCGGACCCGCCGGGAGGGCACGCGGGTGTTCTACTCACTGGCCGGCGCCGCGGTGGCGCAGCTGTGGCTGGCGATGCGCGCGGCGGCCGAGCAGCACGTCGAGGGCCTGGCCCGGCTCGCGGAGGACTACGTCGGCGACCGGTCCGGCCTGGACACCATCACGCGCGACGAGCTGGACCGGCGGCTCCGCGACGGCGACGTGGTGGTGCTCGACGTGCGCCCCGCCCCGGAGTTCGTGGCGGGCCACATCCCGGGCGCGGTGTCGATCCCGATCGGCGAGCTGCGGGCGCGGCTGACGGAGGTCCCGGACGGCGCCCAGGTGGTCGCCTACTGCCGCGGCCCGTACTGCGTCTACGCGGACGAGGCGGTCCGGCTGCTCACCGAGGCGGGCCGCCGGGCGGCGCGCCTGGAGGACGGCTACCCGGAGTGGGCCGCGGCGCACGGCTGATACCCGCGCGGGAATTGTCCGCAATCCCGGCTCCGGCGAAGCTTCCGCCATGGATCTTGTCGAACGCTATGTCGCGCTGTGGAACGAAACCGACGCGAGCGCGCGCCGGAAGCTGATCGAGCTGCTGTGGTCCGAGGACGGCGTGCACCTGCTGCAACCGCCCCGGGAGATGCGGGACCGGGCGACCGCCCTCGGATTCGACCGGGCGGTCCTGGCGGCCCGCGGTCACGCCGCCATCGAACAGCGCGTGCGCCGCGGCCACGAGGACTTCCTGGCGCCCGCCGGCGTCACGCTCAGAGCCCTCGGCAACACCGACCGCCTCGGCGACACCGTCAAGTTCAACTGGGAGCTCGCCGACGACACCGGGCAGGCGCGCAGCGCGGGACTGGAGATCCTGACCCTCGCCGCGGACGGGCGCATCGCCGTGGACCACCAGTTCTTCGAGAGCTGACCCCGCCCCCGGACGAGGAGGCGGGGCCGGACCAGCTCACACGCTCACGGCGGCGCGGATCGTCTCCTTCAGGCTGCTCGTCGTCGCGATCACGGCCGTCGGTTCGTAGCCGCAGTGCGCCATGCAGTTCGCGCACCTCGGGTCCTTGCCGCGGCCGAACTTGTCCCACTCCGTCTCCTCGATCAGCTCCCGCCAGGTCTTGGCGTAGCCGTCGTCGAGCAGGTAGCACGGCCGCTGCCACCCCAGCAGCGAGTACGACGGGATCCCCCACGGCGTGCACTCCAGGTCCCGCTTGCCCTCGATGAAGTCGAGGAACACGGGCGAGTGGTTGAGCCGCCACTTCTTGCGGCGCCCGTCGGCGAAGGCCTTGGAGAACAGCTCCCGCGTCTGCTGCACCCCGAGGAAGTGCTCCTGGTCCGGGGCCTTCTCGTAGGCGTACCCGGGCGAGAGCTGCATGTTGTCGACCTTGACCACGTCGTTGAGGTAGTCCAGCACGTCGATGACGTCCTGCGGGGTGTCGGTGTTGAAGAACGTGGTGTTCGTCATCACCTTGAAGCCCTTGGACTTCGCGAGCTGGATCGCGTCGACCGCGGCCTGGAAACCGCCCTCCTTGCGCACCGACGCGTCGTGCTTCTCCTCGAGCCCGTCGATGTGGACCATCCAGGTGAAGTTGCGGTGCGGCTTGAACTTGTGGATGTGCTTGGGCAGCAGCAGCGCGTTCGTGCACAGGAACACGATCTTGTTGCGCTCCAGCAGGATCCGCGTGATCTCGTGGATCTGCGGGTGCATCAGCGGCTCACCACCGGCGATGGACACCATCGGCGCGCCGCTCTCCTCCACGGCGCCCACGGCCTGCTGCACCGGCATCCGCTGCTTCAGCAGGTGCGCGGGCTGCTGGATCTTCCCGCAGCCACCGCACTTGAGGTTGCACGCGAACAACGGTTCCAGCTCGACCAGGATCGCAAACTTCTCCTTGCGCAGCAGCTTCTGCTTGGCCAGGAACGCACCCAGCCGGATCGACTGGCGTAGTGGCATGCCCATGGTCTAGCTCACCTCCCGGGGTAGTGTGAAAACCACGTCTTCATCGGCCTCCGCGCGCTCGGTCACCGTCGACCTGCCCAGCCCGCGAAGGCACCGCACCAGCTCCGCCACCAGGTCCGGTGGGGCCGAGGCGCCCGCGGTGATCCCGATCCGCTTCACCCCGGCCAGCCAGCGCAGGTCCACTTCGGACACGTCGTCGACGAGCCTGGCCCTGGTCCCCCGCCGCCGCGCCACTTCCACCAGGCGCACCGAGTTGGACGAGTTCGCCGAGCCGACCACGAGAACGAGGTCCGCCTCCTCGGCCACCGCCGTCACCGCGCGCTGGCGGTTGGTGGTGGCGTAACAGATGTCGTCGCGTCGCGGGCCCTCGATCCCGGGGAACCGCGAGCGCAGCACCGAGGCGATCTCGTCGGCCTCGTCCACGGCCAGCGTGGTCTGCATCGCGTAGGCCACGCCGCCCTCGGGCGCCCGCACGTGCGCGGCCGCTTCGGCGTCCTCGACCACCACGATCCGCTCCGGCGCCTCCCCAACCGTGCCCTCGACCTCCTCGTGGTCGGCGTGCCCGATGAGGAACACCTTGTCGCCGCGCCCGGTGTAGCGCTTGACCTCGGTGTGCACCTTCATGACCAGCGGGCAGGTCGCGTCGATCACGCGCAGGTCCCGTGCCTGCGCCGCGGCCCGCACGGCCGGGGCGACGCCGTGCGCGGCCAGCACCGTCGTCGCGCCGCGCGGCACCTCCTCGACCTCCTGCACGAACACCGCGCCCAGCGCCTCCAGCCGCCGCACCACGTGCGCGTTGTGCACCACCTGGCGGCGCACGTAGACCGGCGCGCCGTACCGCTCCAGCGCCCGCTCGACGATCTCGATGGCGCGCTCGACGCCGGCGCAGAACGAGCGCGGGCTGGCGAGCAGCAGTTCGCCCTCCCCCGCCGCCTCGCACCACTCGCGCAGCGCCGGGACCGCCGCCCGCAGCGACCGCAGTCCGCTCAGGCCACGCAGCACCGTGCCCGGCCGCCACAGCGGCTGATCCGGAGTGTCCACAATGGCCCGCACGACCGCGACCGGACCGGGCAGCGACGCGAACTCCGCGGACTCCATGTCGACAGCCAGCGCGCCGTTTCGCGCGTACCTGGCCCGTTCCGCACCGTCCACGACGGAGGGCGCGGACGCGATCGGTCCGAGGTGGACGGTCAGCCCGAGCCGCCGCAGCGCCGCGGCGAGCACCGGCGCCGAGTGCAGCGGAACCCGGCCGTCCGGGCCGTCGATCTCGGTCGCCACCACCAGGTCGCCCGGCCGCACCTCCGGCACGAGCGCCCCGCCGACCCCGGCGACCAGAACCGGCCGTCCGGCCTCGGCCAGCCGCTGCGCCGATTCCGCCGCGCGGCGCGGGCCCATCCCGCCGCGCAGCACCACCAGGCCCGGCGTCCGCAGCGCGGAGGCCTCGACGCGCATCGGCGCGACCACGACGCCGGTCATGACCGTTCCAGGTACCGGCCGAGCGCGGTCACCGGGAACACCAGCCGGTACAGGTGGTAGTTGATGTAGAAGTCGCCGGGGAAGCCGGTGCCGGTGAACTGCGGCTCGTCCCAGGTGCCGTCGGCGCGCTGGGTCTGCGCCAGCCACCGCACGCCGCGCGCGGTCACCTCCGAGTCCCGCTCCCCCGCCGCGAGCAGCGCCAGCAGCGCCCACGCGGTCTGCGACGCGGTCGAGTCGCCGCGCCCGGCCCACGACGGGTCGCGGTAGGACCGCAGGTCCTCGCCCCACCCGCCGTCGGCGTTCTGGTGCTCGGCCAGCCACCGCACCGCCCGCCGGATCGCGGTGGCCGACGCAGGCACCCCGGCCTCGACGAGTGCGGGCACGACGGCGCCGGTGCCGTACACGTAGTTGGCGCCCCAGCGGCCGAACCACGACCCGTCGGGTTCCTGGTGGTCCAGCAACCACTTCACGCCGCGGCGGCACTCCCGGCTGCCCGCCCTGCCCTCCTTGGCCAGCATCTCGACCACGTGCGCGGTGACGTCCGCGGATGGCGGGTCGATCACCGCGCCGAAGTCGCAGAACGGCAGCTTGGTGGTCAGTTCCTGGGTGTTGTCGGCGTCGAACGCGCCCCAGCCGCCGTCGCGGGACTGCATGCCGGTCACCCACGCCACGGCCCGGTCCAGCGCCCCGGACAGCCGCTCCCGGTCCGGGTGCGCGACGCGGCGCAGGCCGAGCACGACCTCGGCGGTGTCGTCGGTGTCCGGGTAGAGGTCGTTGGCGAACTCGAACGCCCAGCCGCCCGGGTCGAGGTCGGGCCGTCGCACGGCCCAGTCGCCGCGCACGGTGATCTCCTCGCCGAGCATCCAGTCGACGGCCTTGAGCACGTGCGGGTCGTCGGCGGGCGCGCCCGCGTCCAGCAGCGCGGTGATCGCCAGCGCGGTGTCCCACACCGGCGACTGGCAGGCCTCCAGCCGCCGCACGGTGCCCTCGGGCGTCTCCTCGCGGATCAGGAACCCCTCCAGCCCCTGCAGGCCCGCGCGCATCGCCGGGTGGTCCAGCGAGTAGCCGAGCAGGTGCAGCGCGAGCAGGGAGTACACCCACGGCGGCTGGATGCCGCCCCACCCGCCGTCGGCCTCCTGCCTGGCCAGGATCCACTCCGCGGCCTGCCGCATCGCGAACTCCCGCACCGGCTTGACCGCGACCTTGGCGTAGAGGTGCAGGGCCTTGTCGAGGTAGTGGAAGGCGCCGGACCAGGTCCACGGCGCGACGAGCCCGCCGCCGCGCTTCACGCCGGTGCGCAGCTCGTCGATGCCGAACGGCAGCGGGCGGACCGGCCGCAGGGTGCTGACCACGGTCAGCGGCACCACGGTCTGCCGCGCCCAGCAGCCCCAGTCGTAGACGTTGAGCGGCACCCAGGACGGCAGCAGCACCAGCTCGGGCGGCATGTTCGGCAGGTCGTCCCACGACCACAGCCCGAACAGCGCCAGCCAGATCCGGGTGAACACGCGGCTGGCCTCGACCCCGCCGCCCGCGCGGACGAACTCCGCCGCCCGCCGCATGTGCGGCTCGTCCGGCGAGTCCCCGGCCAGCCGCAGCGCGACCCACGCCTCCAGCGTGGTCGACAGGTCGCCGGGGCCGCCGTGGAAGGTGGCCCAGGTGCCGTCCGCGCGCTGCTGCGAGCGGATCCAGCGCGCGGCCTCCTCAGTCTCACGCGCGGTGCGGATGCCGAGGAACTCCCGCATCAGCAGGTCCTCGGCGTCCATGGTGACGTTGGTCTGCAGCTCGCCCTTCCACCAGCCGCCGTCGCGTTGCAGCCCCTTGAGGTGGGCGACCGCACGGTCCAGCGTCTCGGCGGCGCCGGCGGCGGATCTGGCCGCCGGGTCCGCGGTCTGCGTCATTCAGGCCTCCCTGGTCACGATGAACCGCGCGAGGGCCAGCAGCTCCTCGCGCACCCGTCCCGGGACCTCGGCGTCCTCGAGCTTCTGCCGTCCCGCCGCCATCCGGCGGTGGGCTTCCTCCAGCGCCCACGCCCGCCCGCCGGCCAGGTCGACCAGGTCGGCGGCGCGGCGCACGGCCGCGTCGTCGGCGACGTCGCCGCCGGTCAGCCACGCGGCCAGCTCCCGGCCGGGCGCGCCGCCGTGGGTGACGGCGTAGGTGACCGGCAGGCTCTTCTTGCGGGCTCGCAGGTCGGAGTGCACCGGCTTGCCGGTGACCGACGGCTCGCCCCAGATTCCGAGCACGTCGTCGACCAGCTGGAAGGCCAGGCCCAGGTCGGCGCCGAACCCGGCGAGCGCCTCGACCGTGCGGGCGGGCGCGCAGGCGAGCACGGCGCCGATCGCGGAGCTGGCCGACAGCAGCGCGCCGGTCTTGCCGCCCGCCATGTCCAGGCACTCGTCGAGGGTGACGTCGTCGCGCTGCTCGAAGGCCACGTCGAGGACCTGGCCGCGGATCAGCTCGCCGACCGCCTCGGACAGCAGGCGCGCCGCGGCGACCGCGCCCGGTCCCTCGGCGTCCAGCAGGACCTCGTTGGCCAGGGCGAGCATCGCGTCGCCGGTGAGGATGGCGCTGGCCGCGCCGCGCACCGCCCACACGGTCGGCCGGTGCCGCCGCTCGGTGTCGCCGTCCATCAGGTCGTCGTGCAGCAGCGAGAAGTTGTGCACCAGCTCCACCGCGACCGCGCCGGGCAGCCCGGTGGCCGGTGGCGCGCCCGCGGCCTCGGCGGACAGCAGCGCCAGCGCGGGACGCACGGCCTTGCCGCCGCCGGAGGTCGGGTTGCCGTCCAGGTCGGTCCAGCCGAGGTGGTAGTAGGCGATGGCGCGGCTGGCCGGGTCGAGCCGGTCGACGGCGGCCCGCATCGCGGGCAGGACGGCCTGCCTGCCCTGCTGCAGGGAATCGAGTACAGCGGTCATGCGGGTATCCCTTCCGATCGGCCCGGCGCCCCCGCGGGGGTCCCGAGCACGGCTTGGGCGGCCGCCTCACCGCTGCGCACGGCGCCCTCCATGGTCGCCGGCCACCCGGTGGCGGTCCACGCGCCGGCCAGGACCAGCCCCGGGGCGCGGGTGCGGGCCTGTGGGCGCAGCCCCGCGCTGCCCGGCGCGGGACGGAACGTGGCGTGCCGTTCTCGTGTCACGAAGAAGTCGAGCACCTCCGCGTCGCGTGCGGCGGGCAGCACCTCGCGCAACGCGGGCAGCAAGCGTTCCCGCAGCGCCCGCACCGGCAGGTCGATCTCCTCCTCGGCCGCGGACAGCGAGATCGCCAGGTACTGGCCGCGGTCGAGGCCGGCGGAGGCGGTGCGGTCGAACACCCACTGCAGCGGCGAGTCGACGACGGCGAAGAACGGCTCGTCCGTGACCGGGCGGTCGAGGACGACGTGCGCGTTGACGATCGGCGAGCTGCCCAGCGCGTCGGCGAAGTCCGCGGGCAGCCGGACCGCGCCCGCGGGCAGCAGTTTCGCCGCGACCGGGGGCGGCACGGCCAGCACGACCTGGTCGGCCTCGACCGGCTCGTCGGCCCCGATCCGCCAGGAGCCGTCCGCACGGGACAGCCCGGTCACCTTGGCGTTGAGCCGGACGGTGGCGCCCGCCTCGGTCAGCCGGGCCAGCGCGGGCTCGCCGTGCAGCCGCCGCAGCGGGACGGTGGCCCAGCCGATGTCGGCCGCGTCCGCGTCGGTCAGCAGGCCCACCTGGAAGACGGTCGCGGCCAGGCCGAGCGACGCCCGCTCCGCGGGGGCGTTCAGCGTCGCGATGCCCACCAGGTCCCAGAGTTTGGTGATCGCCTCACGGCTCTGCCCGTGCGCGGACAGCCATTCGCCGAACGTGCGCCGGTCGGAGCTGGGCGCGGCCGGGTCGACCGACTTCAGCGCGAACGCGGCGCCGGCGAAGCGCATCCGGTCGCCGAGGCCGAGCGGGGTGTAGCGCAGCACCGAGTCCGCGAGGTGCAGCGGCGCGGGCAACGGGTTGCGGCGCAGCCACACCGGACGGCGCAGCCGCGGCGAGCGCACCGGGATCTCCAGCCGCGGCTGGAGGTGCACGCGGTCCATCACCCCGAGCCGCCGCAAGAGATTCACGTACGCGGTGCAGCAGCGGAGGAACACGTGCTGCCCGTTGTCGACGTGCAGGCCGCCGCGGGTGAACGAGTGCGTCAGGCCGCCCAGCAGGCCGCGGGACTCCAGCAGCGTCACCTCGTGCCCGGCGTCGGCGCAGCGCAGGGCCGCGGTGATCCCGGCGAGACCGCCACCGACGACCGCGACCCGCTGCCTCATGCCGCCCGCCCGCCCAGCGCGCGGACCGCCACGCCCAGCTTTTCCCTGCCGGACAAGGAAAGACGCTTGTCGTACACCGCGGCGGGGTCGTCGGCGATCCGTTCCAGCAGCTGCCGGTAGATGCCGGCCATCGCCAGGCAGCACGCGCCGCTGCGGCGATCCAGCAGCGGGCCCAGCCGCATGCCGTCGGCGTACCACTCGCGGGCGCGGGCCGCGCTGTGCCGGATGAGGTTCGCCAGGCCGCCGTCCGGGTCGGCCAGCGCGCCGTCGGTGATCCGCAGCTCGACCCCGAACGCGTCGAGGTCCTCCTTCGGCAGGTAGATCCGGCCGCCCAGGAGGTCTTCGCGGATGTCGCGGAGGATGTTCGTCTGCTGCAGGGCGATCCCGAGCGCGTCGGCGTAGCGGGCGGCCTGCGGGTGCGGTTTGTGCCCGAACACGCCCAGGCACAGCCGCCCGATCGACCCGGCCACGCACCGGCAGTACTCGGTCAGCTCGTCGAAGGTGCCGTAGCGGCGGCCCTCGATGTCCATCCACACGCCGTCGAGCAGCTCCTCGAACGCCTCCAGCGGCACCGGGTAGCGGTGGGCGGCGTCGGCGACCGCGACCATCACCGGGTCGGTGCTGCGGTCGAGCGCGGCCAGCTCCTTGCGCACGATCTCCAGCTGCGCGGCCTTCTCCTCGACCGGCAGGTCGCCGTCGCCGATGTCGTCGACGCGCCGCGCCAGCGCGTACACCGCGCACAGCGCCGAGCGGCGCTGACGGGTGAGCAGCCGGATGCCCCAGTAGAAGTTGCGGGCCTCCGTCCTGGTGATGTCCTCGCAGGTGGCGTAGGCCTGGTCGATCGTGGGTGTCGTCATGTGAGCCGACCACCTTCCCGGATCCGTCGGACATGGGCGGACGGGCGCACCAGCAGGGCGGTCAGGTGCGCCAGGACGTCGGTCTTGCGCGGGCGCGGGGTGCCTGCCAGGACGTCCCAGCGGGCGCGGCGCAGCGCGTCGAGGGTGGCCAGCCCCCCGGCGATGTAGCCGGCCACGGCGAGCCGCGCCCAGCCGTGCAGGCGGTCCAGCAGCGCCGCGCCCTCGGTGAGGAGGTCGAGCGCGCGGGCGGTCTGGGCGGCGACGGCCAGCCGCACCGGGCGGCTCGTCGTGGTGGCGTCCAGGTCGGCCTCGGTGGCGCCGAACGCGGCCAGGCCGGTTCGCGGCAGGTAGACCCGCCCGTTGCGGCGGTCCTCGGCCACGTCCTGGCAGTGCTCGATCAGCTGGAGCGCGGTGCACACCCGGTCGGACAGGCGCTCGGCGACCGGGTCGCGCACGCCGAAGACGCGCAGCACGATCCGCCCGACCGGATCGGCGGAGAGCACGCAGTAGTCCTCCAGTTCGGCCTGCGTGGCGTAGGACGCGACTCGCTGGTCCTGGAGGTTCGCCCGCACGAGGCGATTGAACGGGTCGAGTTCCAGATCCCGCCGGTGAATCGCGGGAAGAAGATCACGCAATACCCGTTCGTGTGGTTGATCCCCCCGAAAGGCGCGTTCCAGATCGCGCTGGAATCGCAATAACCCGGGCGTGCGGTCCTCGATTGCTGACTCATCACCCAGATCGTCGATGACCCGGGCGACGTCGTACACCGCCACCAGGTCCGCGCGCAGGTCACGGGGAAGTATCCGCAGTGCTACCGGAAAGTTCTCGGCCCGCTCCTTTTCACGCAGCACGCGGTCGCCGACCGTGCCGGGACCAGGGGGTGCGGGAGCCATCGCCTCATAATCACTCCGCGGCCGCGTTCGATTCTTCGCTCCGGAAACAAAAATGGAGAAGCCACGGTTGTCACGAGCTGACAGTATTGACCCGGACGATGGACGGCACGCGGGCAGGCGAGTGGGGGTCCACGACATGGCGGGCAGACGAACGGAGACCAGCGACGGCACGCTGGCGGATCTGGCGAAGGCGACCTCGGAACGGCTGCCGCGCATGCTGGACGACGTGGCGCGGCTGCTGAACGAGCACTGGCCGGACTACGCGGAGTTCATCGTCACCGAACGGGACGAGGTCCTGGTCTCCGCCAACATGTTCCTGCAGCGGCTGCTGCGGATGGCCAAATGGGACATCGCGGAGCTGTCCGGCATCACCGACCACGGCGCGGACCGGTTCGGCGAGCAGCCGCTGTTCGAGGAGATCGGGCGGGCGCAGTGGCAGCAGGGCCGCGATCTGACGAGCCTGCTGTCGGCCTACCAGATCGGCGCGCGGGTGGCGTGGCACCACGTCGCCGAGGTCGCGCTCGAGGTCGGTGTCCCCTCCGACATGTTCGCCTCGCTGGCCGAGGCGGTGTTCATCTTCGTGGACCAGCTGTCCTCGGCGTCGGCGCGCGGTTACGTGCTGGAGCAGTCCGAATCCGCCGCGATGCGGGAGCGGTTGCGCGACGAGCTGGCGGACATGCTGCTGTCCGACCGATCCGATTCCGCCGCGATCCGCGCCGCCGCGGCCAGGGTGGACTGGCCGCTGCCGCGGCAGGCGGCGGTCGTCCTGGTGGAGCCGGACAATCCGGTCGGCAGCGCTCTGCTGGGGCGGCTCGGGAACTCGTCGCTGCACGTCCGGCGGCAGCGGCTGGTCTGCGCCATCGTGCCCGATCCGGACGGACCGCAGCGGCGGGAGCGGCTGGCGTCGGCGTTGCGCGGCGCGGGCGCGGTGGTCGGGCACGCCGTGCCGCTGGAACGCCTGCCGGCCAGCATGCACGTCGCCGAGCTGGCCGCGCAGCTGCGCCGCACGCACGTGCTGGAGGACGATCCGGTGTTCGTGGACGAGCACCTGGACTCGATCATCGTGCACCGCGACGCGAAGCTCTTCGACGCGATGCGCCACCAGTGTCTCGCTCCGCTGGCGCACCTCGGGCCGGTGACGCGCAAGCGGTTGTGCGAGACGCTCGCCTGCTGGCTGCGGCACCTCGGCGACCGCCGCGCCATGGCGGAGGAACTGCACATACACCCGCAAACGGTGCGCTACCGGATGGCCCAGTTGCGCGAGCTGTTCGGCGAGAGCCTGGACGATCCGGACAACCGCCGCCGCCTCACCCTCGCGCTCGCCTGGGGCACTTCGGACCCCGGCGACGTGTGACGCGTCAGTCCAGTTCCGCCAGCACCACGCGGAATTCGGCGAGGAAGCCGTCCACGCTGTCCACCAGCGCCGCGTCCACGGTGGCGCTCATGGAGAACGATCCGTACCACCCCAGCACGCCGATGGTGAACGGGGTGCCCGGCGCGAGCGGAATGATGGCGAACGCCGTGCGCAGCGGGAAGTCGCCGAAGTCCACCTGCCACGCGGCACCGGGCATGTTGGACACGGTGCCGTTGAAGAACCGTTCGTTGTAGACGGTCCGGGCGAACCAGCGGTGGAAGAACGCCGGCATCAGCCCGGCCAGCGTGTGCTGCACGAACCGGGACGCGATGACCCTCGTGCCGGTGCGCAACCGCTTGGTGGCCTTGGCGATCCGCTTCAGGCGCTCGGCTTCGGGCATGTCCCCCAGCGGGATGTCCACCATGACCGCGGCGGTGACGTTGCCCTCCGCGCCGGGCCGCGGCTCGGCGGCCATCAGCGTGACCGAGGTCAGCATCGACTCCGGCAGCGGCGCCACCGCGACCCGCCGCAGCGCGCCGGCCACCCCGCCCAGCAGCAGGTCGGTGACCCGCACGCGGTGCTTGCGCGCCAGCTCGCGCACGTCGTCGAGCGGGATCTGCAGAGTGGCGTAGCGACGGTCCGGCGGGTCGCCCGCGGGCAGCCGCGTCTTGGGGCGCCCGTCGGTGGCCAGCTGCGCCAGGCCGACGGCGCCCGCGGCGGCCTTCTGCAGGGCGTTGGGCCGCTTGGTTTCGTTGAGCCCCTCGAGCAGGCTGGGCGAGTCGAACAGCTCCAGCATCAGGCTGATCGTGCCGATGCCGTCCGCCACCGCGTGGTGCACCAGCGAAATCACCGCCGCGGTGTTCTCCTCCACACCGCGCACGACGGCGAACCGCCACAGCGGCCGGTCCCGCGGCAGCGGCTCGCACTGGAACCGCGCGACGAGCTTGTGCAGCTCC
Source organism: Amycolatopsis sp. NPDC006131 (assembly GCF_040614175.1). Lineage (NCBI taxonomy): Bacteria > Bacillati > Actinomycetota > Actinomycetes > Pseudonocardiales > Pseudonocardiaceae > Amycolatopsis > Amycolatopsis sp. NPDC006131. The sequence continues at coordinate 18,071 of NZ_JBEXTX010000050.1, read as the reverse complement.
CCCATGCCACCGGGCGTGCCGTCCGGGCGGGTCAGGTCGAAGTCGGGGACGTGCCAGTCCCAGTCGATGTCCGGGTGCGGCACCCAGTGCTGGCGGCGCCAGGGCGAGTAGTCCGACAGGCGCTGCGCGTAGCGGGGCATCGCGGGCAGTTTGTCGCGGATGGCCTGCTGCACCCACTCCCGGGTCGGCCCGGCGGGGTGGGCGGTGGTGTCGAGCATGATGAGCCCGCCGACGTGCTGCGGGTACGCCGGGGTCTCGACGTGCAGGAAGAACGTGTCGGAGGCGGACACCCGGTCGACCGGCCGGGCGACCTGCGCGAGCCAGGTGGCCGCGGCGATGAACACCACGGCGGCGGCCGCGTCGATCCAGTAGTGGTTGCCGGTGGCGATGATGACCGCGAACGTGATGGCGACGTGCACCGCGCTGACGATCTGCACGACCCAGCCGCCGCGGATGCGCGCGAGGACCACCGAGACCCACAGCGCCCACCCGACGTGCAGGGACGGCATCGCGGCCAGCTGGTTGGCCCCCTGGAGCATCGGCGAGCCCCAGGACAGGAACGTGTTCCCGAGCCGCACGGTGTCGACGAACCCGGCGCCGTCGAGCATCCGCGGCGGCGCGACCGGGTAGAGCCAGAAGCAGGCGAGCGCGAACAGGTTGAGCCAGACGAAGCTGTTGCGCACCGAGCGGTAGTGGACCGGGTGCCGGGCGTGCACCCAGATCAGCAGGATGATCGCGCTCGCGATGTAGGTGATCGCGTACTCGTAGTTGGCGAAGACGCGGATCCAGCCCTGCTCGGCGAGCCACAGGTTGACCGGGAGCTCGAAGTCCAGGTGCATCCAGCGTTCGAACGCCAGCAGCGCTTCGCCGTTGGCGTGCGCCCGCGGTTCGCGGCCCGGCAGCGGGAACGCCTCGACCAGCAGGTAGATCCCGAACAAGCCGAGCCCGAGCAGCAGTTCACCCCACCAGCCCGGACGCTGGACGGCCGCCGCGCGGGCGTCCGGGACCACCGGGGACCGTGAGGTGGAACCGACGGTGAGCACACCGTCATATACCACGCTTCGTGGCCGGAGCGCTCGCGCGAATCACCGCTCAACCGCGTAGTGCAGGTGGGTGACGCCCGGCGCCGGGACGACTTCGACGAGGCGGAGCCGCACGTGCGCGGGCAGTTCCCGGAAGTAGGGCCGTCCCGCGCCCAGCAGGACCGGGACCTGGTGGAGGACGATCTCGTCGACGAGGCCGGCCGCGAGCGCCGAGGTCACCACGCCACCGCCCATGAGGCCGACGTCCCGGCCGTCGGCGGCGTCGCGGGCCTGGGCGATCGCGTCCTCGATCCCGGTGGTGACGAGAGTTTGCCGGGTGCTGGTTTCCGCGGGCCGGTGGGTGAGGACGACGAGCCGCGCCTTCGGGTGCGGGCTGCCGCCGCCGAAGCGGTCGGAGTCCTCGTAGGTGGTGCGCCCGGCGACGATGGCGCCCACCCGGCCGGCGAGTGCGTCGAACACCCGGGCGCTGGGCTCGCTCAGCCGGAAGCCATCGAAGACGCCACTCGGGGTGTCGCCGTCGAAGTACCAGTCGAACAGCATCCCGCCGTCGCCGAGGCCGTGGCCGGGGCGCGGGTCGCGGCCGGTGATGAAGCCGTCGACGGAGACGGCGTGGGCGGCGATGACCTTGCTCATCTCGGCGCTCCTTACGGGGTTCCTTCAAGAGACTCCGACGGTAGCAGTCTGAGTTCCTTCAGGGAACCCCAATTGCTAGAGTCGGGTCCATGCAGCGGACGAACTTCGGCGGGATGGCGTGCTCGATCGCGCGCACGCTGGACGTCATCGGGGAGCCGTGGTCACCGCTGGTGCTGCGGGACGTGTGGGCGGGGATGACCCGGTTCGAGCAGATCCAGGCCGACCTGGGCATCTCGCGGAAGGTGCTGACCGAGCGGCTGAACCACCTGGTGGAGCGCGGGGTGCTGGAGCGACGGCCGTACGACCGGCGGCCGCGCTACGAGTACGTGCTGACGGAGCGGGGCGCGGAGCTCGTGGAGGTCCTGATGGCGATGGCGCACTGGGGCGACCGGTGGCTGGCGGGCGAGGCCGGACCGCCGGTGGTGTACCGGCACCGGACGTGCGGGTCGGTCAGCGGCGCCGGACTGCGCTGCGACCACTGCGGCGAGGCAATGCGCGCCCAGGACGTCGACCTGCTGCCCGGCCCCGGCGCGGCGGCTTGACCGGGTGCCGCCGGGCGGACCGTGGCCCGCACAGTGGGGGTGGGCGCGGGGCTGCCGCGAGGGGGCGCGGGGCTCGCACCCTGGAGCGCGGGGCTCGGCCGCGGGAGCGGGGAACGGGCCGCGGGCGTGGGGCGCGCGCGGACGTGGGCTCGCGCGCGGAGCGTGCGTGCGGGAACGCGGAACTCGCGGGCGGGAGCACGGCGCTCGGCACCCTGGAGCGCAGGGCTCGGCCGCAGGAGCGAGGAGCTGGCGCGGGGGCGTGGGTCTCGCGCGCGGCGCGTGCGTGCGGGAACCCGGAACTCGCGGGCGGGGGCACGGGGCTCGGCACCCTGGAGCGCAGGGCTCGGCCGCAGGAGCGGGGAGCTGGCGCGGGGGCGTGGGGCTCACGCGGGGGCGTGGGGCTCGCGCGGGGGCGTGGGGCTCGCGCGGGGGCGTGGGGCTCGCGCGCGGAGCGCGTGCGTGCGGGAACCCGGAACTCGCGGGCGGGGGCGTGGGGCTCGGCCGCTGGAGCGCGGGCTCTCGCGCGCGTGGCCCTCTCGCGCCGGTGGAGCTCGCGGTGGGAGCGTGCGCTCGCCGACAGGGGCGCCAGGCCTTGCCCGGGCATGCGGCTCGCCCACAGGGCGCGGGGCCTCTCGCCCGGCAACCTCGCCCGCGGGCGGGTGGGCCTCACCCACCCGAGCGCGCGGCTCTCGCGCACCGGCGCGGCTCGTCCGCGGGAGCGCCGAACTGCCCCCGAGCGGACGGCGGCGTCAGGCGGCAGCCGGTGCGGGGCTGTGGCGGCCGGCCAGCCGGAGCGTCACGCCGTCGCGGCGGAGTTTGCGCCATCCGTGGCCCACGCAGGCCGCGACGGTCAGCGCGGTGAGCAGCCCGCTGAGGATGCCGCGCGACATCAGGCCCGCCTCGACGCCCCAGTGCAGGAACCCGATGGTCATCGCGGCGTCGATGAGCCGCGAGCCGCCCCAGAGCAGTGCCACCTCGATGAACACGCGGTTCACCGTGCGGTGCTTGAACAGCTCCGCAGGCAGCCGCACGAAGTCCTTCGCCAGGCGCGCCGTGATGGGGCGCCCGATCATCGCGCTGCCGACGAAGATCAGGAACATCAGCACCGAGCCGACGGCCGGTTGCAGCACGTACACCACCGCACTGGACGTGACCAGCGCGAACGCCGCCCGTCCGACCAGCATCGCCGTGCAGAGCAGCAACGTGCGGGGCATGTCGCGCTTCATCAGGCGGCGCGCGCCGATCACGACGGCCGCCCAGCCGAGAACCGCGCACAGCGCGGGAACCAGGCCGACGAAATGCAACAACAACGCCAGCAGAACCGACGGGACGACGACCGTTTCCAGCAACAGGATCGCCGCATCCTTGATCGTTTTCCGCAGGTGCGGTATTTCGATCACCAAATGGCGGTCGCCGGACGACGCTCGGTGGTGCACGGGCTCCAGCCTCCAAGGGTCTGCCCTGGGTGCGCGGGGGCAGCGCACTCTCGACAGGCTCTGTAGGTTCCACCGCCCGCCGGGCCCGAAACCTACGCCGGATACCTGAATTAATCCTGAGCGAAGGAGTCCGAAGAACGGGACCGGGAGGGAACGGTTCCCGAGAATTTACCACTTCCGGGATAAACCCCGTGTTGGGCCGACCGGGTCGTCTCCGCCTGCACGCTCGGCGAGTGCGCGAGCCCGAACACGCCGAGGATCAACAACAGGGCCGCGCCGGCGGTCGCCGCGAGCGGGCCCGGCTCGGTCACCAGCGTCGCGTTGAACGCCAGTAGTCCCAGGAAATAGCTGGCCGCGGGGTTCACGATGGACATCACGGCGATCGCCGCGGACAGCGAACCCGACCCGTACGCCTGCTGCCCGAGCAGCAGCCCGGAGAAGGTCGACAGCGCCAGCACGTACCCCGGCCAGGTGAGCGCGGTGTGAGCGACACCCTCGTTCAACAGCAGGTCGGTGGTCACCTTCATCATGGCCGCGCTGATCGCGTAGCAGATGCCTGCCGCGGTGGCGATGAGCGCGCTGTGCAGCAGCGGGCCCCGGTTCTGGGCGACCTGCACGAGGGTGACGACGGTGGCCGCGGCGATCAGCACCGCGATCAGCAGGCGGCCCTGGTCCGGCGACCCGCCCAGCGGCGCGGTGCCCTCGACCGCGAGGAACACCACCACCCCGCCGGTGATGGCGAGCCCGGCCAGCCAGTCCCGCAGCGGCGGCCAGCGGCGGATCGCGGCCGAGGCCATCGGCAGCGCGAAGAGCAGTTCGGTGACCAGCAGCGGCTGCACGAGCGCGATCGACCCGAAGTGCAACGCGGCGGCCTGGCTGAAAAAGCCCAACAGGTTCGTGGCCCATCCCGCGAGCCACACCCTCTTGCGCAACAGCTTGCGGATCAGCCACAGTACGGGGACGCGATGTCGCGCGGCGCGCCCCTCGACGTCACTGTCGGCAACCTCGATCACCGCGCGTCGCTGCAGCGCGGCTGACGCCGCGAACAGGAACGCCGCGGCGAATCCGAGGAATACCGGGACTAACACGTCACTTGTCAGCGCTTCCAGTGGCGGAAAGATTCCGGGAACTCAGTCCGAACCCCCGAACCGGGCAGATAGTGCACGGTACACCGAGGGCACGGTCCCCCGCACCGCAATTGGCAATCTCAGCCAGCGCGGCACGTACTGCTCGGCCCGGTCCGCCGTGATCGCCGCCAGCACCGCCGCGGCCACCTTGTCCGCGGGCACCGGCCTGGGGCTGCGCCGCTGGTAGGGACGGCCGCGGCGGGCGAAGAACTCGGTGTCCACCACCCCGGGCACGACCACCCCGACCCGCACCCCGGTACCGGCCAGTTCCAGCCGCAAGCTCTCGGCGAAAACGTCCACCCCCGCCTTCGTCGCCGAGTACACCGACTCCCCCGCCACCCCGGCCCGGCCCGCGATGGATGTGACGAAGACCACCGCCGCCCTGGGCCGGTCGAGCAGGGCGGGCAACAGGGCACGGGTCAGTTCGACGGGTGCGGCGAAGTTCACGGAGAGCAACCGCCGCACGTCGGCACCGGACATGCCGGACACGGGGCCGGCGTAGCCCATCCCAGCGTTGTTGACGAGCACGTCCACCCGCCCGGCCCGCGCGGCGATCTCCTCCGCGGCGGCCTCGACCGCGCCGGGCTCGGCGAAGTCGGCGCGAACGGCGACGCCGCCGGTGCGCTCCGCGAGCGCGTCCAGCCGGTCGCCGTCACGCCCGTGCAGCACGAGGCGAGCACCTGCCTCGTGCAGCCGGAGCGCGGTGGCCGCCCCGATGCCCGACGAGGCGCCGGTGACCACCGCGACCGCTCCGCGGACGTCCATGGGTCAGCCTCCGATCCGGGCGGCGTTCCCGCCCGCCGAGCCCAGAGCCGCGAGGGACGAGCCCGGCTGCCTCCGGTCAGGCTCCCCCGCGGCTGCCACCGGACGTCAGCCGGCGACCTGGACCGCGTCGACGACGAAGACGAGCGTCTCGTTCGGCTTGATCGGGCCGTTGCCGCGGGCGCCGTAACCGAGGTCCGGCGGGATGACCAGCAGGCGGCGGCCGCCCTGCTTGATGCCTTCCAGCCCCTGGTCCCAGCCCGGGATGGCGGTGCCCTCGCCCAGCGCGAACGAGAACGGCGCCGAGCCGAACGAGTTCTGCTGGTCGACCTTGTCCGACCAGGTCACCAGGTCGTAGTCCATCTGCAGCGTGCTGCCCGCGTGGGCGGTGGCGCCGGTGCCCGGCTTCAGGTCCTTCGTCAGCAGCCTGGTCGGCGCGCTGCAGGTGTCCGGGATCGTGATCGTCGGCTTGGCGCCGAAGTCACCGGTCACGGTGATGTCGTCCGCGGTGCACTCGTGCGCGGCGCTGCCCGTGTCGTGCCCCGCCGAAGCGCTCGCGGACGCCCCCGCCGGCTCGGGAGCCGGGTAGGTCGGGCCGCCTCCGGGCGGGAAGGACGACGGTTCCTGGTCGGGCGCGCAGGCCCCGAGAGCGAGGGCGGCTGCCGCCGCGAGCACGATCTTGCCAGCGTTACGCATGGCGACACCTTAACCGGGCGTTGACGTCGGCCGTCCGGCGGAGTACAAGATGCCGAGCCGTTGCGTGGCACGGGTGTAGGCGACGTAGAGGTCGTTCCAGCCGCGCGGCGACTCCGCCACGATCTCCTCCGGCGCCAGCACCACGACACCGTCGAACTCGAGCCCCTTGGCCTCGGCGACGGTGAGCACCGACACCGCGTCGCCGTGACCGTCCAGTTCGGACCGGACCGCGCCCAGCCTGGCGGCCGGGACCAGCACCGCGACCGTGCCGCCGTCCGCGGCAGCCACCTCTTCGTCCACGATGGACGCCAGCGGGCGCTCGCCGAGCGGCGCGCCCCACGGCTCGACACCGGTTTCCCGCACCGACGTCGGCACCCGCAGGTCCGGGTCCACCTCGCGCAGCGCCTCGGCGGCGCGGTTCATGATCTCCACCGGGGTCCGGTAGTTGACGGTCAGCTCACGCAGCCGCCAGCGGTCCCCGACGTAGTGGCCGAGCATGTCCCGCCACGACGACGCCCCGCCCGGCGCGCCGGTCTGGGCGACGTCCCCGACGACGGTCATCGACCGGCTCGGGCAGCGGCGCATCAGCAGCCGCCAGTCCATCGCCGAGAGCTCCTGCGCCTCGTCGACGATGACGTGCCCGAACGTCCAGGTGCGGTCGCGGGCCGCGCGCTGCGCCGCGGTCAGGTGGCTGCTGCGTTCCTGCCGCTCGGCGAACAGCTCGGCGTCCAGGATGTCGGCGATGTTGATCTGGTCCTCGTCCAGGAGCTCCTCGTCCTGGTCCATGATGTCGAGCACACCTTCGGCGTAGGCGCGCTCCTCGCGCTCGCGCCGCTCGCGCGCGGCGCGCTCGGCCTCGTCGTCCTCGCCGAGCAGCTCGGCCAGCTCGTCGAGCAGCGGCACGTCGCCCGGCGTCCAGGGCGAGCGGGCCGGGCGCTTCAGCGCCGCGCGGTCGGCGTCGGAGAGCAGCCCCTCGGACGCGGACAACAGGCGATCCGGCTCGGCGAACAGGTCGCGCAGCAGCCGCTGCGGCGTGATCTTCGGCCACAGCTCGTCGATCGCGGCGGCGACGGTCTCGGATTCGGCGAGCTCCTTGCGGATCTCGACCCGGTCCCCCGCGTCCAGCACCGGCGCGTCGGCGTCTTCGCCCTCGGCGAGCGGGATGTCGGGGACCCCCTCGAAGAGGTCGACCTCCATGCGCACCGCGGCCCGCTCGGTCAGCGCGTCCAGCATCGCGTCGACGAAGACGCGGCGCGCCAGGTTGTGCGGGCGGCGGGTGCGCCGGGCCTTGGCGCGCGCCCGCTCGACGACGGCGCGGTCGAGCACCAGCACGTCGTCGTCGAAGGCGACCTCGAACCGCTCCTCCGGCACCCGCTGGCGGTCGGCGACGGCCCTGGTGAGCACGTCGACCATGGCCAGCCTGCCCTTGACCTCGGCGGCCGCGCGGCTGTCCGCGCCGCGCGCCCGGATGCCGGGGAACAGCTGCCCGATCGTGGACAGCAGCACCCCGGTCTCGCCCAGCGACGGCAGGACCTGGCCGATGTAGTGCAGGAACGTGCTGTTCGGCCCGACCACGAGCACGCCGCGGGAGGCGAGCTGCTGGCGGTAGGTGTAGAGGAGGTAGGCGGCCCGGTGCAGGGCCACGGCGGTCTTGCCGGTGCCCGGCCCGCCCTGGACCACGACGACGCCGCTGAGGTCGTCGCGGATGATGTCGTCCTGCTCTGCCTGGATGGTGGCGACGATGTCGCTCATCTCACCCGTGCGCTTGCGCTCCAGTGCGGCCAGCAGGGCGGCCTCGCCTGCCAGGCCCAGGTCGGCCTGCTGCCCGTCGACGGCGCGCAGGTCGAGGATCTCGTCGTCGAGGCCGACGACCTTGCGGCTCAGCGTGCGGATGTGCCTGCGGCGCCGCACGCCCTCCGGCGAGGCGGCGGTGGCCAGGTAGAACGGCCGCGCGGCCGGCGCGCGCCAGTCCAGCAGCAGCGGCTCGTAGTCGCCCTCCTCGTCGAACAGGCCGAGCCGCCCGATGTAGGCGGGCGCCTGTTCGTCGTGGAAGTCGAGCCTGCCGAAGCACAGGCCCTGCTCGACGGAGCCGAGCTGCGCGAGCCGCTCGTGGTGGAGGCTGCTGGCGGCGTCCCGCTCGGCGCTCTCCTGCGGGGTTTCGCCGTGCGAGCGCAGCGCCCGCTCCAGGCGCCGCTCGGCGGTGGTGCGCTCGGCGTCGAGCCTGCGGTAGAGCATGGACACGTAGTCCTGCTCGTGCTGAAGGTCGGTCGTGTTCTGGGGTTCCCGGTCCTCAGCCACGGACAAGAGCAACCTGCTTTCGGCATCGGGTGACAAGTCGGCCTGGAACCCAACGAAGGCGAGCGCCGGAAGATTCCCGGCCGCGCGTCAGAACGGCAGGCCGAGCGTGGGCAGACCGATCGCCGAGTCGACCGCGAGCGCGCAGAACAGGATCATCAGGTACGTGTTCGACCGGTGGAACAGTGCCATCGGCTTGGTCTCCACGCCGCGCTTGACGCCCGAGTAGAGGCGGTGCGCGTAGAAGAGGAACCAGGACCCGGCCAGCACCGCGAAGCTCGCGTACAGCCAGCTCGTCGCGGGCAGCAGGAGCAGCGTCCAGCCGACCATCACCCACGAGTAGATGAGGATCTGGCGGGCCACGTGCTCCGGCGTGGCGACCACCGGCAGCATCGGCACGCCGGCGCGCTCGTAGTCGTCGCGGTACTTCATGGCCAGCGCCCAGGTGTGCGGCGGCGTCCAGAAGAAGATGACGGCGAACATCACGAACGCGGGCCACTGCACCGTGCCGGTGACCGCGGCCCAGCCGATCACCACCGGCATGCAGCCCGCCGCGCCGCCCCACACCACGTTCTGCGCGGTGCGCCGCTTGAGCACCAGCGTGTACACGAAGATGTAGAACAGGATCGTCGCGATCGCCAGCACGGCGGCCAGCAGGTTCACCGTGAAGTACAGCATCGCGAACGAACCGGCGCCCAGCGCCAGCGCGAACACCAGCGCGTTGCGCCGCGGCACCGAGTCGCGGACCAGCGGGCGCCGCTTCGTCCGGTTCATCACCTTGTCGATGTCGGCGTCGATGACGCAGTTCAGCGCGTTCGCGCTGCCCGCCGCCATGGTGCCGCCGACCAGCGTCGCCAGGATCAGCCACGGCGACGGGATCGTGCGCGCGGCGAGGAACATCGCCGGGATGGTGGTGACCAGCAGCAGCTCGATGACCTGAGGCTTGGTCAGGGCGACGTAGGCGCCGACGATCCGGCTCACGCGCCGCAGACCACGCGGGCGCTCGCCTCCGGGGTCGACAGCGCTGGTGCTGTCACTGCGCCCGTGCGCAGCGTTCACCAACGACAATTCCGCTCCCTGAGTCAGATTCGGGGGCACCGGGGCAGCCCGGCACCGCAACCGATCGTAATCGCCGGGTTCGCACCCCGCGCGCACCGGGGTGGGCCAGCCGCGTGTGTCGGCCCCGGAGGCGCCGGGTACCCGACCTACTAGGCTGGCGCCGGGGGTTGCGCTTGTGGTCGTGCGCACGCCCGCTAGCAGGAATATCGTCTCTTCGGGATCGATTGAGATGAGTGGAGCCTGCGCGCGCGAAGACCCCCACGAACAGAAGAGTTGCCACCGAGAAGGACGGGGAGTTCGAGTTCAGTGTCCGATATCGCCTCCATCAGCGAGAACAACCCACTGCTGCGGCGGAACCTGCCCGCCGACTGGACCGACCTCGACACCCGTGCGGTCGACACCGTCCGGGTGCTGGCCGCCGACGCGGTCGAGAACTGCGGCAGCGGTCACCCCGGCACCGCGATGAGCCTGGCGCCGGTGGCGTACTCGCTCTTCCAGCGGATCATGCGCCACGACCCGAGCGACCCGGAGTGGCCGGCGCGTGACCGGTTCGTCCTGTCCGCCGGGCACTCCAGCCTGACGCTCTACATCCAGCTGTACCTCGCCGGCTACGGCCTCGAACTCGAGGACCTCAAGCAGCTGCGCAAGTGGGGCTCGCAGACCCCGGGCCACCCGGAGTACCAGCACACCAAGGGCGTGGAGACCACCACCGGCCCGCTCGGCCAGGGCCTGGCCAACGCGGTCGGCATGGCGATGGCCGCCCGCCGCGAGCGCGGCCTGCTCGACCCGGACGCCGCGCCCGGCGAGAGCATCTTCGACCACCACATCTTCGTGATCGCCTCCGACGGCGACATCGAGGAGGGCGTGACCTCCGAGGCGTCGTCCATCGCGGGCCGCCAGGAGCTGGGCAACCTGGTCGTCATCTACGACGACAACAAGATCTCGATCGAGGACGACACCAACATCGCGCTGTCCGAGGACACCGCGAAGCGGTACGAGGCCTACGGCTGGCACGTCCAGGTCGTCGAGGGCGGCGAGGACGTCGTCGCGATCGAGGAGGCCATCGCGGCCGCCAAGGCGGAGACCACCCGCCCGTCGTTCATCCTGCTGCGCACCGTGATCGGCTACCCGGCGCCGAACAAGATGAACACCGGCAAGGCGCACGGCGCCGCGCTGGGCGCCGAGGAGGTCGCCGCGGTCAAGGAGATCCTCGGCTTCGACCCGGAGCGCAGCTTCCAGGTCGACGACGAGGTGATCGCGCACACGCGCAAGGCACTGGACCGCGGCAAGCAGGAGCGCGCCGCGTGGCAGGAGCGCTTCGACGCGTGGGCCGCCGCCAACCCGGAGCGCAAGAAGCTCGCCGACCGGCTGGCCACCCGCGACCTGCCCGAGGGCTGGGCCGAGAAGCTGCCGAGCTGGGAGCCCGACGCCAAGGGCATCGCGACCCGCAAGGCCTCCGGCGAGGTGCTCAACGCGCTGGCCGACGTGCTGCCGGAGCTGTGGGGCGGTTCGGCCGACCTGGCCGAGAGCAACAACACCACCATGAAGGGCGCCGACTCGTTCGGCCCGGAGAAGGCCTCCACCGGCATGTGGCAGGCCAACCCCTACGGCCGCACGCTGCACTTCGGTGTCCGCGAGCACGCCATGGGCTCGATCCTCAACGGCATCGCGCTGCACGGCGGCACCCGGCCCTACGGCGCCACCTTCCTGGTGTTCAGCGACTACATGCGCCCGCCGGTGCGGCTGGCCGCGCTGATGCACGCGCCGGTCATCTACGTGTGGACGCACGACTCGATCGGCCTCGGCGAGGACGGCCCGACGCACCAGCCGATCGAGCACCTGGCCTCGCTGCGCGCCATCCCGGGCCTGAACGTGGTCCGGCCCGCGGACGCCAACGAGACCGCGGGCGCGTGGAAGGCCGCGCTGGAGGACAAGCGCCACCCGTCGGGCCTGGCGCTGACCCGCCAGAACGTCCCGGTGCTCGAGGGCACCGCGGCGGACAAGGTCGCCAAGGGCGCCTACGTGCTCGCCGACGCCTCCTCCGGCACTCCGGAGGTCGTGTTGATGGCGACCGGTTCGGAGGTCCAGCTGGCCGTCGAGGCCCGCAAGACGCTCGAGGCCGACGGCGTGCCCACCCGGGTCGTGTCGGTGCCGTGCGTCGAGTGGTTCGAGGCGCAGGACGAGGCGTACCGCGAGTCGGTCCTGCCCAGCGGGGTGAAGGCCCGCGTGTCGGTCGAGGCCGGCATCGCGCAGCCGTGGTACCGCTGGGTCGGCGACGCCGGTGAGATCGTCTCGATCGAGCACTTCGGGGCCTCGGCCGACTACCAGACCCTGTTCCGCGAGTTCGGGTTCACCGCCGACGCCGTGGTCGACGCCGCGCGCCGCTCGCTCGCCAAGACCAAGAACTCCTGAATCACCGCAAAGGGGATGAAGTCATGAGCGACAACCTTGCTCAGCTGACGCAGGCCGGCGTGTCCATCTGGCTCGACGACCTGTCGCGCGAACGGCTGAACTCCGGCAACCTGGCCGAGCTCATCCGCGACCGTCACGTGACCGGCGTGACCACCAACCCGACGATCTTCGCCAACGCGCTGGCCGACGGCGAGTCCTACGACGCCCAGGTCCGCGAGCTGGCCGCCCGCGGCGCGGACGTCCACGCCGCCGTCCGCGAGCTGACCACCACCGACGTGCGCAACGCCGCGGACCTGTTCCGCGACGTCTACACCCGCACGAACGGGGTGGACGGCCGCGTGTCGATCGAGGTCGACCCGCGCCTGGCCCGCGACGCCGACAAGACGGCCGCCGAGGCGCAGGACCTGTGGAAGACCGTCGACCGGCCGAACATCCTCGTGAAGATCCCGGCCACCGAGGAGGGCCTGCCCGCGATCACCAAGACCCTGGCCGAGGGCATCAGCGTCAACGTCACGCTGATCTTCTCGGTCGAGCGCTACCGCAAGGTGATCGAGGCGTTCTTCGCCGGGCTGGAGCAGGCCAAGGCCAACGGCCACGACCTCGCGACGATCGAGTCGGTCGCCTCGTTCTTCGTGTCCCGGGTGGACAGCGAGATCGACAAGCGGCTGGACGCGATCGGCACCGACGAGGCCAAGGCGCTGCGCGGCGAGGCCGCCATCGCCAACGCCCGCCTCGCCTTCGCCGCCTACGAGGAGCTGTTCGCCACCGACCGCTGGCAGGCGCTGGCCGCCGCCGGCGCCCGGCCGCAGCGCCCGCTGTGGGCCTCCACGGGCGTGAAGGACCCGTCCTACTCGGACACCCGCTACGTCGACCAGCTCGTCGTGGCCGGCACGGTCAACACCATGCCGGAGAAGACGCTGCTCGCCGCCGCCGACCACGCCAAGGTCGAGGGCGACAAGGTCACCGGCACCGGCGCGCAGGCGCAGGAGGTGTTCGACAAGCTCGCCGCGGTGGGCATCGACATCCCCGACGTCTTCCGCACGCTGGAGGACGAGGGCGTGGAGAAGTTCGACAAGTCCTGGGCCGAGCTGCTGGAGACCGTCACCGGGCAGCTCGAGAAGGCGAAGGGCTGACGCCGTGGTGGGGGAAGAGCTGACCGTCACGATCAGCGACGAGGAGCTGGCCGCGCAAGCGGCCCCGCTGGTCGACGAGCTCGTCGCCGACCAGGTCGCGTCCAAGGTCGCGGCGCAGGACCCCACCCTGTGGGGCGCCGACGCCGAGTCCGAGGCCTCGATCCGGCTGTCCTGGACCACGCTGCACAAGTCGTCGCGCCCGCTGATCGGCGAGATCGAGGCGCTGCGCGAGGAGCTGCGGAGCGAAGGCGTCGACCGGATCGTCCTGGCCGGCATGGGCGGCTCGTCGCTCGCGCCGGAGGTCATCGCGGCCACCGAGAACGTCGCGCTGACCGTGCTGGACACCACCGACCCCGGCCAGGTCGCCGACGCGCTCGCCGGCGACCTCCAGCGCACGGTGCTGGTGGTGTCGTCGAAGTCCGGCGGCACGGTGGAGACCGACAGCCACCGCCGGATCTTCGCGAAGGCGTTCGCGGACAACGGGATCGACGCGGCGCGGCGGATCGTCGTTGTCACCGACCCCGGTTCGCCGCTGTCGGAGCTGGCCGAAAAGGAGGGGTACCGCAAGGTGTTCCTCGCCGACCCGCACGTCGGCGGGCGCTATTCGGCGCTCACCGCGTTCGGGCTGGTGCCGGCCGGGCTGGCCGGGGCGGACATCGCCCGGCTGCTCGACCAGGCCGCGGCCGCCGCGCAGGTCCTCGGCGCCGACAGCGCGGACAACCCGGCGGTCAAGCTGGCCGCCGCGTGGGGCGCCGCGCACAACGCCGGCGCGGAGAAGGTCGTGCTGGCCGACACCGGCTCCGGCATCACCGGCTTCGCCGACTGGGCGGAGCAGCTGATCGCGGAGTCCACCGGCAAGCTCGGTACCGGCCTGCTGCCGGTCGCCGTGGACGGCCCGGCCGCGCCCGGCTTCGCCGACGCCGGCGCCGACGCGACCCCGGTCGCGATCGGCCCGGTGACCGGCGCCGCCAAGGTGGCCACCACCGGCTCGCTCGGCGCGCAGTTCCTGCTGTGGGAGTTCGCCACCGCGATCGCCGGGCGGCTGCTGAAGATCAACCCGTTCGACCAGCCGGACGTGGAGGCCGCGAAGAAGGCCGCCCGCTCGCTGCTGGACGACCCGTCGAAGCTGACCGGCGGCGAGACGCCGACCGCGGTGGACGACGCGGTGGAGATCTTCGCCCCGGCCGGGGTCTCGGGCGACAGCTCCCTGTCCGACGTGCTGCGGGAGTTCCTGGCGACCGCGCCGGAGGGCGGCTACCTCGCGGTGCAGGCCTACCTGGACCGGCTCGACGACGCCTCGGCGGCGCTGCTGCGTCCCGAGCTGGCGAAGCGGACCGGGCTGCAGACCACCTTCGGGTGGGGGCCGCGGTTCCTGCATTCGACCGGCCAGTACCACAAGGGCGGTCACCAGAACGGCATCTTCCTGCAGATCACCGGCGCGAACGAGGACGACCTCGACGTGCCGGACCGGCCCTACACCCTGGGCCAGCTGCAGCACGCGCAGGCGCTCGGCGACGGCCAGGTGCTGACCGAGCGCGGACGTCCGGTGCTGCGGCTGCACCTGACCGACCGGGCCGCGGGCCTGGCTGAGCTCATGCGCGCGGTACAGGAGGCTGAGTGAGCACGAAGGGGTGGAGCAACCCGCTGCGGGATCCCCGCGACAAGCGGCTGCCGAGGATCGCCGGGCCGTCCAGCCTGGTGATCTTCGGCGTCACCGGTGACCTCTCCCGCAAGAAGCTGATGCCGGCGATCTACGACCTGGCCAACCGCGGGCTGCTGCCCGCCGGGTTCTCGCTGGTCGGCTTCGCGCGGCGGGACTGGGAGAACGAGGACTTCGGGCAGCTCGTGCACGACGCGGTCGCCGAGCACGCCCGGACCCCGTTCCGCGAGTCGGTGTGGAACCGGCTCGCCGAGGGCATCCGGTTCGTGCAGGGCACGTTCGACGACGACGACGCGTTCGACCGGCTCGCCCAGACCGTGCGCGAGCTGGACGCCGAGCGCGGCACCGGTGGCAACACCGCGTTCTACCTGTCGATCCCGCCCAGCGCGTTCCCGGTGGTGACCAAGCAGCTGGCCCGTTCGGGCCTGGCGCAGTCCGACGACGAGTCGTGGCGCCGCGTGGTGATCGAAAAGCCGTTCGGCCACGACCTGGCCAGCGCCAAGGAGCTCAACGCGATCGTCAACGACGTCTTCCCCGAGGAGTCGGTGTTCCGCATCGACCACTACCTCGGCAAGGAGACGGTCCAGAACATCCTCGCGCTGCGCTTCGCGAACCAGCTGTTCGAGCCGATCTGGAACGCCAACTACGTCGACCACGTGCAGATCACCATGGCCGAGGACATCGGCCTCGGCGGTCGCGCCGGGTACTACGACGGCATCGGCGCGGCGCGGGACGTGATCCAGAACCACCTCCTCCAGCTGCTCGCGTTCACCGCGATGGAGGAGCCGCTGTCGTTCGAGCCGCGGGCGCTGCGGGCGGAGAAGATCAAGGTCCTGCGGGCCACCAAGCCGATGCAGCCGTTCGCCGAGACGACGGCGCGCGGCCAGTACACCGGCGGCTGGCAGGGCGGCAAGAAGGTGCCGGGCCTGCTGCAGGAGGCCGGGTTCGCCAAGGACTCGACCACCGAGACCTACGCCGCGGTGTCGCTGGAGGTGCAGAACCGCCGCTGGGCCGGGGTGCCGTTCTACCTGCGCACCGGCAAGCGGCTGGGCCGCCGCGTCACCGAGATCGCCGTCGTGTTCAAGCGGGCGCCGCACCTGCCGTTCGACTACACCTCGACGGAGGAGCTGGGGCAGAACGCCCTGGTGATCCGGGTGCAGCCGGACGAGGGCGTGACGCTGCGGTTCGGCTCGAAGGTGCCGGGCACCACGATGGAGGTCCGCGACGTCACGATGGACTTCGGCTACGGGCACGCGTTCACCGAGTCCTCGCCGGAGGCCTACGAGCGGCTGATCCTTGACGTGCTGCTCGGCGAGCCGTCGCTGTTCCCGGTCAACGAAGAGGTCGAGCTGTCCTGGCAGATCCTCGACCCGATCCTGGAGTTCTGGGCCAAGAACGGCGCTCCGGAGCCCTACGCCCCGGGCACCTGGGGCCCCGACACGGCCGACGAGGTCCTGGAGCGCAGCGGCCGGAACTGGAGGCGCCCGTGATCATCGACCTGCCTTCGACCACGACCTCGCAGGTCAACCGCAAGATGGTCGAGTTGCGCGAGCGCGGTGGCGCCGTCGCGCTGGGCCGGGTGCTGACGCTGGTGATCGTCGACGACGACGGCGAGCACCTGGAGGAGCACATCGACGCGGCCAACGAGGCCAGCCGCGAGCACCCGTGCCGGGTGATCGTGCTGGCCCGCGGGTCGCGCACGGCCGCGGCCCGCATCGACGCGCAGATCCGCGTCGGCGGCGACGCCGGCGCGAGCGAGGTCATCATCCTGCGGCTGTACGGGCCGCTCGCGTCGCAGGGCCAGAGCGCGGTGATCCCGCTGCTGCTGCCCGACGCGCCGATCGTGGCGTGGTGGCCCAGCTCCGGCCCGAAGGTGCCGGCGCAGGACCCGATCGGTGAGCTGGCGCAACGCCGCATCACCGACTCGGCGGCGGAGCGCAACCCGATAAGGGCCCTGGCGGCGCGCCGGAAGGCGTACGTGCCGGGCGACACGGACCTGGCCTGGACGCGGCTGACCAACTGGCGCGCCCAGCTGGTCGCGGCGCTGGACCTGCCGCCGTACGAGAAGGTCACCGGCGCCACGGTGACCGGTGAGGCCGACTCGCCGTCGACGGAGCTGCTCGCCGGCTGGCTCGCCGAATACCTGAAGGTGCCGGTGCGCCGGGTCAAGACGACCACGGCGCAGGGCATCGTGTCAGTGGAGCTGGAGCGCCGGTCGGGCGCGATCGCGCTGCACCGGCCGGACGGCAAGGTGGGCACGCTCATGCAGCCGGGCCAGCCGACGCGGCGGATCGCGCTGCACCGGCGCAACACCAAGGACTGCCTGATCGAGGAGCTGCGGCGGCTCGACCCGGACGAGGTGTTCGAGGCGTCGCTGCAGGGCCTGGACAAGCTGGCCTCGGGTTCGGCGGGCGCCGCCAAGAAGAAGGCGCCCGCGAAGAAGCCGGCGAAGTCGGCGAAGGCGAGCGCGTGATGGCCTCTTCCGAAGTGGTGGTCTACGCCAACGGCGAGCTGCTGGCGGCCGCCGCGGCAGCCCGGCTGGTGACGCGGCTGGTGGACCTGCAGGCCGCGAAGGGTTCGGCGTCGCTGGTGCTGACCGGCGGCGGCACCGGGATCGCGGTGCTGGAGCAGCTGCGCCGCTCCCCCGCCCGGGACGCGGTGGACTGGTCGCGGCTGGACCTCTACTGGGGCGACGAGCGGTTCGTGCCCGCGGACGACGACGAGCGCAACGAGAAGCAGGCCCGCGAGGCGCTGCTGGACCACGTGCGCGTCGATCCGAAGCGGGTGCACGCGATGGCGGCCTCGGACGGCGAGTTCGGCGACGACGTGGACGCGGCCGCGGCGGCGTACGCGCAGGTGCTGGCGGACAACGCGCGGCCGGAGGACCACGGCGACGTGCCGCAGTTCGACATCTGCCTGCTGGGTCTCGGCGGCGAGGGGCACACCGCGTCGGTGTTCCCCGAGTCGCCGGCGGTGTACGAGACGGAGCGGTCGGTGGTCGCGGTGCGCAACTGCCCGAAGCCGCCGCCGACCCGCGTGTCGCTGACGCTGCCCGCGATCCGGCGGTCGCACGACGTCTGGCTGATGACGACGGGTGAGGCGAAGGCCGACGCCGTCGCGCTGGCCCTGTCCGGCGCGGGCGAGGTGCAGGTGCCCGTGGCGGGCGCCCGCGGCCAGCGGCGGACGCTGTGGCTGCTGGACCGCACGGCGGCGAGCAAGCTGTCGAACGTGTACCAGCCGCCCACGGCGTGATCTGAGCCAGAAACGAAGGCC
>NZ_JBEXTX010000049.1:0-52605 GCF_040614175.1 Amycolatopsis sp. NPDC006131 | reverse complement strand
GTCGGGACCGCGATCAGGAAGGTCATGAAGGAGAAGAACGGCAGCAGCACGGCGCCGGTGGCGTACATGTGGTGCGCCCACACCGCGACCGACAGGGCCGCGATGGCGAGGGTGGCGTAGACGAGGCCCTTGTAGCCGAAGATCGGCTTGCGTGAGAACACCGGGATGATCTCGGAGACGATGCCGAAGAACGGTAGCGCGAGGATGTACACCTCGGGGTGGCCGAAGAACCAGAACAGGTGCTGCCAGAGGATCACGCCGCCGTTGGCGGGGTCGAACACGTGTGCGCCCAGTAGGCGATCGGCGGCAAGGCCGGCCAGTGCCGCGGTGAGGATCGGGAAGGCGATCAGCACCAGGATGCTGGTGACCAGGATGTTCCAGGTGAAGATCGGCATCCGGAACATCGTCATACCGGGCGCGCGCAGGCAGACAACGGTGGTGACCATGTTGACCGCGCCGAGGATGGTGCCCAGGCCGGAGACCATCAGGCCCATGATCCACAGGTCCGCCCCGATACCGGGTGAGTTGATCGCGTTCGACAGCGGCGTGTAGGCGAACCAGCCGAAGTCCGCGGCTCCGCCCGGGGTCAGGAACCCCGAGACGACCATCAGGCTGCCGAACAGGTACAGCCAGTAGGACAGCGCGTTCAGGCGCGGGAACGCCACGTCCGGCGAGCCGATCTGCAGCGGCAGGATGAAATTGGCGAACCCGAACACGCTCGGTGTGGCGTACAGCAGCAGCATGATCGTGCCGTGCATGGTGAACAGCTGGTTGTACTGCTCCTGCGACAGGAACTGCAGGCCCGGCCTGGCCAGCTCGCTGCGCATCAGCATCGCCATCGCGCCGCCCACCATGAAGAACCCGAAGGACGTGACCAGGTACATGATGCCGATCTGCTTGTGGTCCGTCGTGCGGAACAGCCGCAGCAGCAACGAACCCTTCGGTGGCACTGTCGCCACGGGTAGGGGGCGCACCGTGATGGGGGCGGGCTTGACGACCATGGGTGGACTCCGTTCCTGCGGCCCGAACCGCACATCGGCGATTCCACGGCTCATACTATGGAAGATAGTAGTAGTCGGCCGAACGTGACTGGAGGGCGCCGCCTGCTTCGTCGGTCAGAGAGGCAACCGTCGCCTCAGTCGGCTCAGGACCTGGACTGCTCGCCAGGTGATGATCCCTGCTGTCAAGCTGATCGCGACGACAGCGATCAGGGCGAGGTGCGGCAGGAGCACGGGGTACACGGCGTAGTGGGTGAGGTAGATGTACAGCGAGGCGGCGGCGAGGAGTGCGACTGTCCGCGCCACGATCCTCGGAAGTCGAATGCAGGGCAGCAGGACCAGCAGGAGCAGGCCGCCGAGAATGACAGCCTCCCGGCGGGGATCGGCGAAGTAGTCGGCGACCAGGATCAGGGCCGCGCCCAGCACAAGGAGCTTCCGGGCACTCGTGCCGGCGCGTTGCGCGAGCCAGCCCAGTGCGAAGAACCACACCGTTCCCTGGGCGGTCATCGCACGCTCCGGGAAGCCTCCCGCATCGTCGGCGAGCATGCGTGCCGCGATCGCGACGGCCAGCGCGAACAGCGCGGCCGTGAAGCGGTGGTCGCGCTCGAACCGGCGAACGGCGGGGATGCTGAACACGGCGGCCAGGACGAGGAGCAGTTGCACCAGGACTTCGATGTACCAGTACCCTGTTGCGCCCTGCCGGAGATAGTTGTTGATCAGCAGCACGTTGGCGAGCACCACGTCCGGCTGGCTCATCGAGCGCCATGCGATCCACAGGATGGCCGGAATGGCGATCCGCACCGCGCTGCCGAGCACGTGCCTGCCTGGATGAGTGCCGTCGCCCCGCGCCAGCGCGAACCGGGCGAAGTTCCAGCCGGCGATCACCAGGAGCAGGTGCGCGCCGCCCAGAATGCGGAAGAGTCCCGCGTGGGTGCCGACGACCAGGATGATCGCCAGGGCACGCAGCACGATATCGGTCTCCACGGCGACGCTCGCCCGGATGTGCGGCCGCCGATTCTCCAGGTCACGAATCGGCGTGAGATGCCAGTCGTCAGGCAGATGCCCGAGCACTCGTTCGAGTGCGATGCACATTTGCACGTACGACAGCGAATCGCCCCCCAGGCCGACGAACGTGTCGCTGCCCGAGACGGTCGGTAGGTTCAGGACAGTGGTGAACGCCGCGCGCACCGTTCGATCCCGGCCTGGCTCCTCGCGCTCGTGCGTCAGGAGGGCCTGGTAGTCGATCTTGCCGTTGGTCAGCCGGGGGAACTCGGCGATCGCCTGGACGCGGACAGACCGGTGCGGCAGACCGAGACGGGTCGCCACGAGATCACGGACAGCCCCTGATGCCCGCCTGGTACGTACCGTGACCACCAGGACTTCGTCGGTCCCGGTGCATACCGCGTCGTAGCCCGCCTGCTGAATCGAACGCTCGAGGAAATCCAGGTCGATGCGTTGTCCGAACGGCTTGATGAAGCGGCTCTTGCGCCCGGTCACCTCATAGAGCCCATCCGGTGCGCGACGTGCGAGGTCGCCGGTCGCCAGCTCGACGACCGTACGTCCACGGGCAAGGTCGGCCGGCTGGTCCGCATAGCCGAGCATCACGTTCGGGCCGTGGTAGATCAGCTCTCCGTCACCCCCGTCGTCGGCCGGGCGGATCTCGAACCGGCCTCCCGGCACCGGTTTGCCGATGGCCGAGGGTCTGGACGCGGCGAGTTCGGGAGGCAGGTAGGCCATGCGGGCGGTGGCTTCGGTCTGGCCGTACATCACGAAGAACCGCCACCCGTCACGCGCCCCCAGTGCGGCGTAGCGGCGAACTGTGCCCGGCTCGAGCCGGCCGCCCGCTTGGGTCACGTAACGGAGGGTCGGCAGGTCCAGCCTTTCGAATCCGATGCGATCGAGCAGTTCGAAGGTATGGGGAACGCCGTGCAGGGACGTCCCGCCGTGCTGCTGGAAGAAGTCCCAGAACCGGGGTTCGACAACCGAGTCGCCGGTGAGCAGGATCGCCGCGCCGCGCAGGAGGTTGCTGTTGATGACCGACAGCCCGTAGCAGTACTGCATCGGGAGCGAGAGGACCGCTCGGTCATCGTCGCGGATGTCCAGGTACCCCGCGATGGCTGACGCGTTGGCCTCGAGATTTGTTGCCGACAGGCGAACGAGCTTGGGCGAACCGGTCGACCCCGAGGTCGACAGCAGCAGAGCGAGTTCGGGGTGGAGGGTGTGCGCGGTTCCCGTCCGGCGTTCGTCCCATGTCGCAGCGCCTGTGGTGTGGTCTATGACCACGTCAGGGTCGTACCGGCCGACGAGGGCGTTGAGATCGCCGGCGTGACTGAGGAGCACGGGATGCCGACCGTGGAGGCATCCCAGGTAGGCGACCAGGGTGTCGAGGTCGTTGGTCCCGGCGACGACCACCAGTCGCCGGGCAGCGCCCAGCCGGTCCGCGGTGGCCTCGACGCGTTCCGCGAGGTCCTCGTAGGTGATGGCGAGGCCGCCGGGAGTCACCACGGCCAGCTGGTGCGCGTGCTCGCGCAGCGCGTGCACGAAGGACACTCCCGGCACCCGGCCCGGCGGAATCTCCCGTGAAGTGACCTGATTGTCCACTACGACTTCACTCTCGGCTGAACGGGCAAGCAAGCAAGGCTAACCAAACAATCCGGGTCCCGGGTCTGTGATCTGCCCCATGATGTCGACTATCGTGCCTAGTACTAAGGTTGCCCTGACCTAACTTCTGGTGTTCGTCGAGATGAGGCTTGATGCGGCGGTCCACGAAAGCGATTGCGGCGGCGGTGAGTGCGCTGCTCGGCATGACGGTTGCCGGGTGTGGTGGCGGGGCCGCGTCGGGCGGAGACGCGCTTACCTTGTACAGCGCGCAACCCGCGGCCAAAGCCATGGTGGACGGGTTCACCAGCGAGACCGGGATCAAGGTCGACATCCGGTCCGGTTCGGACTTCGAACTGGCCAACCAGATCGTGCAGGAAGGCGACGCCTCCCCGGCGGACGTTTTCGTGACCGAGAACTCGCCGGCGATGAACCTCGTGGAGTCGAAGGGGTTGTTCGCCAGGATCGACGACGCCACGGCCGCCCAAGTACCCGAGCGGTTCGTCCCGTCCAGTCGCAACTGGGTCGGCTTCGCCGCCCGGTCGACGGTGCTGGCCTACAACGCCAAGGCGCTGACGCCGTCGCAATTGCCGGCTTCGATCATGGATCTGGCGCAGCCGCAGTGGAAGGACAAGATCGGCATCGCCGCGGCGGGCGCCGACTTCCAGGCGATCGTGAGCGCGGTACTGGCGGTCGAGGGGGAAGCGGCGACGCAGGAGTGGCTCGCCGGTCTCAAGGCGAACGCCAAGATCTACCGTACGAACAACGCGGTTCTGACCGCGGTCAATTCCGGGGAGATCCAAGCCGGAGTGATCTACCACTACTACTGGTTCAAGGACCGGGCCGGCTCCGGAGCCATCAGCGGGAACACCGAGCTGAAGTTCTTCGGCGGCAAGGATCCGGGTGCGTTCGTCAGCACCTCCGGCGCGGGCGTGCTCAAGAGCAGCACCAAGCAAGCGCAGGCGCAGCAGCTGGTGAGGTACCTGACCGGGCGCAACGGTCAGCAGATACTCGCCGACAGCACCGCGCTCGAGTACACCGTCGCGAACGGTGCCGCCGCCAACCCGAGGCTCAAGCCCTTCGCCGAGCTCGACCCGCCCGACGTCGATCTGGCGAAACTGAACGGCCCGATGGTGGTGGACATGATGCAGAAGGCGGGGCTGATCTGAACCGGCCGTCAGCGGCGGGCCCAGCCCTCGCACACCGGGAGCGGGTGGTGGCGCGCGCCCGGTGGCAGGCGGGCATCGTCGTCCTGCGGTTGTCGGCCGCCGTGGTGGGCCTGCTCGCGCTGGTGCCGCTGGGCTTCGTGGTCGCCTACACGATCAGCACCGGCTGGGGCGAGGTCGAACGGCTGGTCTTCCGTCTGCGCACCGTCGAGCTCCTGTGGAACACCATCCGTCTCGTCGGCGGATCGGTGCTGCTCTGTGCGATGATCGGAGTCGGCGCCGCGTGGCTCGTCGAGCGTACGACGCTGCCGGGACGCAAGGTCTGGCACGTGCTGCTGGTGGCCCCGCTGGCCGTGCCGGCGTTCGTGAACAGCTACGGCTGGGTTTCCGTCCTCCCGGAAGCCAGCGGATATCTCGGTGCCCTGCTGATCGTGACATTGTCCTACTTCCCGCTGGTCTACCTTCCGGTCGTGGCCGCGTTCCGCGGGCTCGACCCGGCGCTGGAGGAGAGCGCCCGCACGCTCGGCCTCGGTCCCGCGGCGACGTTCTGGCGCATCGTGCTGCCGCAGCTGCGTCCCGCGCTGCTGGGTGGGTGCCTGCTGGTCGCGCTGCACCTGCTGGCCGAGTTCGGCGCGCTGCAGATGCTGCGGTTTCCCACCTTCACCACGGCGATCTACGACCAGTTCCAGTCCTCCTACAACGGGCCCGCCGCCAACATGCTCGCTGGTGTGCTGGTGTTGCTGTGCCTGCTCTTGTTACTGGGTGAGCTCCGGCTCCGCGGCCGTGCACGCCACGCCCGCGTGGGCGCAGGCTCGGCCCGCAGGGTCACGCCGACCAGCCTGCGAGGCGGGACTGCCCCGGTCTTGCTGGCGCTGGCGGTCCTCGTCGGCCTCGCGCTCGGGGTGCCAGTGGGCAGCCTCGTGTTCTGGTTGGTCACCGGCGCCTCGACCGGTGTGCCGGTCAGCGACTTGTCCTCGGCAGCGGCTGCCTCGCTCGGGCTCGGTGGCGTGGCCGGGGTCGTCACCGTCGTCGTGGCGATCCCGGTCGCCTGGCTGGCGGTGCGGCATCGCGGCTGGTGGGTGACGCTTGTCGAGCGCTGCACGTACTTCGGCAGCACCCTGCCGGGGATCGTGGTCGCACTGGCGTTGGTGACCGTCAGCATCCGGATGGTCCCCGCGATCTACCAGACCACGGCCTTGCTGATCGTGGCGTACACGATCCTGTTCCTGCCCCGCGCGGTGGTGAACGTGCGGTCGGCGCTCGCACAGGTTCCGCCCGAACTGGAGGACGTCGCGCACGGTCTCGGGCTCAGCCGCCTCGCGACCCTGCGCCGGGTGACACTCCCGCTCATCGCACCCGGTCTGGGGGCGGGCGCGGCGCTGGTCTTCATCGCCGCGGCCACGGAGTTGACCGCAACGCTGCTGCTGTCTCCGATCGGTACCCGGACGCTGGCCACCGAGTTCTGGAGCTACAGCAGCAGCGTCGAATACGGGGCCGCCGCTCCCTACGCCGCCGTGATGGTGCTGCTGTCCGTGCCCGCGACGTACCTGCTCACCCGCGACCCGAGGAGGGCGACCGAAGGATGACCGCGTTGACGGTGACCGCGGTGACCAAGGCATTCGGTGCCATCAGCGTCCTCGAGGGCGTCGATCTGCACGTGCCGGCCCGTGGCATCACCGCCGTCCTGGGCCCCTCGGGATGTGGCAAGACCACGCTCCTGCGGCTGATCGCCGGTTTCGCCGACCCCGATTCGGGCACCATCGCCTTCGGTGACCACCCGGTCTTCACCGCAGGCCGATCGGTCCCGCCCCAGCGGCGCCGGGTCGGTTACGTTCCGCAGGAAGGGGCGCTCTTCCCGCACCGCACGATCGCCGACAACGTCACTTTCGGGCTCGCCCGCCAGGCTCGCCGTACCGGTGATCGCCTGCACGAGCTGCTGGATCTGGTCGGTCTCGACAGCGATCTGGCATCGCGTTACCCGCATCAGCTGTCGGGCGGCCAGCAGCAACGCGTCGCACTGGCCCGGGCACTCGCGCCCCGGCCGTCCGTCGTGCTCCTGGACGAGCCGTTCTCGTCCCTGGACGCCAGCCTCCGTGACGGAACGAGGCGAGCCGTGATGCGTGCTCTGCGTGCCGCGGGAGCCACCGCCGTCCTGGTCACCCACGACCAGGCAGAGGCGTTGTCACTGGCCGACCAGGTTGCCGTGATGCGAGCAGGACGGCTGGTCCAGCTGGACTCCCCGGCGGAGCTGTACCGCCGCCCCCGCGATCCCGCGGTGGCCGGCTTCGTCGGAGAA
This sequence comes from Amycolatopsis sp. NPDC006131, assembly GCF_040614175.1. NCBI lineage: Bacteria > Bacillati > Actinomycetota > Actinomycetes > Pseudonocardiales > Pseudonocardiaceae > Amycolatopsis > Amycolatopsis sp. NPDC006131. Next base: position 45,547 of record NZ_JBEXTX010000049.1, on the reverse strand, counting down.
GCCGTCCTGCTGCCGGCCGACATTCACGACGGCCGTGCGGCCACCGCTCTCGGGACTCTTGCCGTCTGCGGCCCCGCGGTAAACGGGCCGGCAGACGTGCTGATCAGGCCCGAACAGATCCAGGTCCACGAGACCGCGGTCACCGACGGTGCCGACGCGATCGTGGGCGAGGTCAGCTTCTACGGCCACGATGCCGCACTCCGGCTGGACCTCGTGCCCGATGGTCCGCGGGTTGTCGCCCGGGTGCCTGGCAGCGACCTTCCGGGTGAAGGGGCCAAGGTGCGGCTCACCGTCGCCGGCGAGGTGCTCGCCTTCAGCCGTGATGACTCATGTGACAACTATCATCGATAGTGGATTTCACCCGATGCCGGATTGACGGCGTATCACTCGAGCAGCGATGCTGGCCGCCACAAGTGCAGATCGAGGCGACGGTGAGCAGGAACCCGGTGTGAGACCGGGACGGTCCCGCCACTGTGACCGGGAAATGAGCCCCGCAAGCCGGCGACGGCCGGGTCGGGTGATGAACCGGAAGTCAGGAGACTGACCCGTCGTCCTCCCGAATTCGGGGCGTGTGAACCCCGTGAGGAGACCGTCATGACCACACCTGCCGCGTCACAGGCAGTGCCAGGTTCGCAGCTGCTGACCAATCGTTTCCGTGATCTCGTGATCGCCGGACTGGCCGTCGCGATCGCCTTGCTGGCGCTGTACGCGATCTTCCTCGACCAAGGTGCGTTGCTGTCGCCGGTCCTCGGCGATCTCGCATCGACGATGAACTACATCCACGAGTTCGCCCACGACGGCCGGCACCTGCTCGCCGCGCCCTGCCACTGAGGCGGGCGAGATGTCGTTGCTGTCCTCCCTGGGCCGGGGCCTGCTCGCCGGCGGCGGTGCGGGTTTGCTCTCCGGGGCCTTTTCCTGGTGGCTCGCCGAGCCGGTTCTGGATCGCGCGGTCGAGCTGGAATCGGCCAGACAAGCGGCCGCGAACGTGGCGCAGAGCGCGGAAGTCTTCGGGCGCGCCACTCAGCACGCCGGACTCCTGTTCAGCGCGACCGTCACCGGTCTCGCGTTCGGTGTCCTGTTCGGGGTGGTGTACGCGCTGCTCCAGCACAAGCAGCCCGGGGACCGGGCGTGGCCGCTCTCGCTCCGGCTGGCCGGGGCCGGGTTCCTGGCCGTGGAATTCCTGCCGTTCCTGCGTTATCCCGGTAACCCGCCCGGCGTCGGTGACCCCGCCACGGTCTCCTTGCGGGCGAACGCGTGGCTCACCGCGATCGGGGTGAGCATCGTCTTCGTGGTCGCGGCTTGGCAGCTCAACGGTCATCTGCGTCGCCGTGGTGTGCCAGACCCGCTGGTGCAACTCGTTTGTGCCGGCGTGGTGGTCGCGGGACTGGCCACTTTGTTCCTGTTGCCGGACAACCCGGACCCCGTCGCCGCACCGGCATCCCTGGTGTGGGACTTCCGGCTGCTGTCGCTGGCGTCGTTGGGCCTGCTGTGGGCCACACTCGGTGCGGGCTTCGGTCTGCTCGCCGAGCGGGACCGCGGTCGCCTCCGATTCTCGCCGGCGGCGAGCTCAGGAGTGTGAACGAAGCGGAGTACTATCGCGAATAGTAAACTGCCGTGGTTCGTCCGGCATGCCCGGAAGGTGGTGGACAGGTGAGCCAGACGCCGATCTACGAGACGGTGCTGCGCGACCTCCTGAAGCTGTCGCCGGACAGGTCACCACTTCCGGGCAGTCCGGCGGGGTGGTCGTACCGGGACCGCCGACCCGATCGCGGACGGCATCGACGGCGGGAGACCGGTGCCGACGGTTCCGTGGGCCTGAGGGTGTCACCCGGCTGATTGTTTACGGCCGGTCGCCCACCGCGTGTGTCGATGAGGGCGCCGTTCGCGAGGAGTGAGGGTGAGGGTTTTCGGCGCTCACGTGCCCGTGTCCGGTTGGACCATGGTCGTCCTCGTGGTGGGCGGCATCGTCAGTGTGCTCCTTGCGGCACCGCTGGCCCGGCGCCGCGGCTGGCGGCGTGACGGGGCTCTGATCTCGCTGCTGTTGTCGACGGCCGTCGCGTCGGTGACCCTGACGCCGGGCGACGAGCCGCACACCAACGGTGTGAGCAGTTGTCTGCCCGATGACCTGGCGGACTTCGGCCACGACATCGTCCATTCGGGCGGCGGGATCGCAGCCGATCTGCTGAACCTGTTGTTGCTGCTCCCCTTGGCCGGTGCCGTCGTGGTGACCTTCGGCCGAATTCTTCCCGCGGTGTCGGTTGCCATCCTGCTCCCGACGTGCATCGAGCTGGCACAGGTCCAGATTCCCGGCCGGTTCTGCAGTCTCTCTGACCTCGCTGCCAACGTCGGGGGTGGGTTGATCGGCGTGGTACTGGGTCGCGTCGCGCTGGGCCTGCTCCGGACGCGGTCACGCAGAGCAGCGCAGCGCGCGGGCAGTTCAGCTCTCGTCGACAGTCGAGGCGATTCGCAGGCCGACGGCGGCTACGACAAGCCCGATCAGCACGTAGAGGGCTGAGTGTCCCTCCGGGAAGTGCCGCAGGCTGGTCTTCTCGGTCAGCCAGTTCGCGAGGGCGATCGCTGTCCCGAGAACGACGAGTGCGTATCCGGTCGTCCGGGTCGCCCGCGGGCGCGGCAAGTTCGCCATGACCCCACCCGTCAATAGCCGCCTCCGGTCGGGGAAGGCGGGGACGTGCCGGCCGGGCCGGTACCACTAATGGTGATCGTGGTGTCCATGCCCTGTTGCTTGTGGTTGCCGACGGGGCAGTAGAGCTCGTAGGTGCCGGGCTGCAGGGTGACCGTGAGGTCGGCCGACTGCCCGCCCCGGAAGGTCGTGGTGCGCTCGTCCAGGCCGCCTGGGCCCACGATCTCCAGCGCGTGCGTGGTCTGCCCGTCGTTGCTGGTGGCGAAGGTGTAGGTGCCCGGCGGGAAGGCCTGCTGCGGCAGTTGGATGGCGAACTCGGTCAGCTTCACCGGTATCTGCGTCCGGAACCCCGTCGCCGAAGGCTGCGCAGCTGGCGGCTGGGTTGCCGGAGCCGAACTGCCGGATGGGGTCGTTCCGCCGCCACTGCATGCCGTCGCTACCAAGGCGAACGCTCCAAGGGTCACGGCCGGCGCGGTCCTGCGTCGTAGATTCGGCATCGTCACGCCCTGCCTTCCGCTCGCGGGATCTCGACCTACTGCTCAGCACCGTAAACCGGAAAGTGGCGTTGTGTCACGGACCTGTCTACTATTTACGTACGTAGATAGTAGAGCTTTGCGGGAGGATCGATGGCGTCCTGGTTGTACGGCATTGCGGTGTTGGCCTGCCCTGTCGGTATGGGCCTCATGATGTGGATGATGGGACGCCGCGGTGATGCCGACACGCAGCAGGTCGCGCAACTGCGCGAGGAGATCAACGAACTCAAGGCCGAGCGCGCCCGACGGCGTGTCGATCAGGTGTCCTGATGCCGACCTGGCTCGCTGCGGTGATCGCGCTCGGCGCGCTCGCCGCGACGTACTTTCTGTGCTGGCGCCCCATGGTTCGAGGGCGGGGGCGCTGCGGGCTCGCCGCATCAGATCGCGATCGGGAGATCGCGGCACTGCGCCAGGAACTCCGCGATCTGCGTACCGAAACAATGCCGGACGGGCGAGCAGTTGATCCGCTCGATCGGTGAGGCAGGAATGGTGATGGGACCGGGGATTCGGGCTTCGGACGAGGACCGCGAGCGAGTTGTGGCGACCTTGCGGAGGGAAGTCGGAACGGGACGCCTGACGTTGGACGAGTTCTCCCAGCGCGCCGAGGATGCCTACCGGGCGCGCACGGTCGGTGAACTCGAGGCGCTCACACTGGACCTGCCTGCGGTACCCCACGTCGCGGCACCATCACCACTTCCATCGCCGCTCATGATCGCCGTGGTGCTCGCCGTCGTGCTGATCATGGGCGCGTTGATCCTGTCCGGGTTCATGTCCGCGCCCTACATGGGGCACATGATGGGGTCGATGGGCCACTGATCCGGACGCCATGTCAGTTCCCGCTCGCTCGGCGTCAACCGGTGTAAACGAAGCGACGACGGATGAGGTGGGTGTCGTCGGTGAGGGTCTCCTCGCTGATGCGGCCCTCCTCGTCGAGGGTGAGCACGGCCGTGGTCATCTCGGCCGGGAAGCTGATCGCCAGGCGCACTGGTCGACCTTCTGCCGAGGTCCGGGTGGCGATCGGAGCGACGCCGGAGGCGTAGGGCTCCTGCGCCACGAACCACGCTCCGGCGAGGTCGAGGCGCTGGGGTTCGGGCGTGGTGGTTGTCGTGTCGCTCGTGACGGTTTCGTAGATGGTGACCCGGTCGACCGTGCGCATCTTCTCGACTGCCCGGGCGAGGTCCGCGGCGCCCGGTTGCGGCGGCCAGGGGACGAGCAGGCTCACCGTGCCGCCCTGCCATTCGTCCGCGCCCGCCCGCAAGGTCAGCACGTTCGTACCGTCGTGCCACTGCACGGGGGAGACGAAGCACCCTTCCCCGCACCCGCGGAAATCGATGGGACCGGCGCCGCCTGCCGCAGCCACCTCCCCGGAGAGGCTGTAGTCCTGCGGCGGCTTCGCTTCGTAGTAGTCGCCCCGCAGGGGCGTCGACAGCCGCACCACGAGCTGGCCCGCGCTCGCCGAGGCGCTGACACCGATCTGACCGGCCAGGGCACTGACCGGAACGACGAGGCCACGGGCCGGAGGCGGCGTCGGCTGCTGTGACCCGGCGGGCGGGGTGGACACCAGCACCGCACTCACCGCCAGAACCACGATGAGCGCCGAGGCCTCGACCCGGACGAGAACGCGCACGCCGTCGGTCCGCTCCGCCCGGCGCACGGCCAGGCGTGCGGCGATGGCCAGTCCCGTCACCACGGTGACCAGGGCTAGCTTGACCAGGAGGACCCGGCCGTATGTGCTGGTCAGCAGCGTTGGAACGGGCACGAGGACGACAGCGCTGAGGAACCCGCTGGCGACCACGATGCCGAAGACCCAGACGGCGAGCCGGAGGTAACCGGTGAGGACCCAGCGCACCGCCGGGCGACGATGACGCCAGGAGACCGCGACCCGGGCCACCTGGACCAGCGCCCCGGCCCACACCGTCACGGCAAGCAGGTGCACGGCGGTCAGCAGCGCACCCCACCCGGGTGCAGCGACGTTGGCGTGCGAGCGCAGCCCCTCGGCCACGGTCACGACGACGAGCGGGACCATGGCCCACCTGCGCAGGCGGGTCCGTGTCAGTCCGGCTGCGAGTGCCAGACCGGCCGCTTCGACCAGGAGGAGCTGACCGACCCGCCCCTGCCACAATGCGGTCGCTGTTCCTGCGGACAGTGCGAACAGTCCGCCCAGGCCCACGACCCCGGTCAGGCCGGCGAGCGCGCCGAAACCCACCCACGACCGCACCGGTGGCAGCGCGGGATTCTCGGCGCGCGCGGAACCGGTCAGCCGGTCGCCCACCGCGCCTCCGAGTGCCACCGCGAGCCCCGCGAAAAGCAGCCACCGCAACGCCGCGTCCGTCCAGGAAATCGTGGCGGAACCGCTGCTGACCGCGGCGCCCGAAATAGCCGCGCCGACGGCGAACCGGAATTCGCCCTCCACCGGATCGCCGTCCGAGCCGGTGACCTGCCAGCGCACGAGGTAGGTACCCGCATTCAAGGGCTGGCCGACTCGCGCCGCGAGAATCCGTCCACCCTGATCAGCGACCGGGGCACCAACAGTGACCGAACCGCCGTCGTCCCTGGACAGGCTCACCGCATGGTCGCCTGCGGTGACCGCTTCGTTGAACACCAATGTGATGGTCGGCGGCGCGTCGGCAACCGCGGTGTCGGGGGAGGGGTCCGTGAACAGCAGGGTCGGATGCGCGCTCGCCGTCGTCGCGCCTGCGACGAGCGCCGCCACAGCGACGAACAGCATTACAGCGGCGCGGGCGAGCCGGCGAGGCGCGCTCGTGGCGGTCGTCGTCATCCTCGGTGTGCCAGGGTTTTGCGGAGCTTTCGTTCGGACAACCGTCCATACGAAAAGGGCTTGCCGTCGATCAGCACTCCGGGAGCGAACACGACCTTGGCCGCCGTAGCGAGCCGTTGCCCTTCGTCGCTGGCCAGGTCCACCTCGCTGACCCGTACCGGGTAGTCCTCGGCGACCCGGTCGAGTACCTGTTTGGCGTGTTCGCACATGCCGCAGGCGTGCTGCGTGAGCAGGGTGATCTCGATCGGTTCGGTCACGGCTGCCGTTCCGTGGCGAGGTCGGCGAGCATCTTCTGGGTGGGCAGGTACATCGAGTAATCCGGTGCGCCGCCGTAGTCGGCTCGCCACCGGATCACACCGTCCGCGCCCACCAGGATGAAGCTGTGCCCGTCGCGCATGTCGCCCATCATCCCGTATTGGTTCGCGGTGTAGGCCTGTGACACCCGCATGTCAGGGTCGGAAAGCACCGGTGTGGACAACTTCTCATCGGCGATCTTCTGTCCGATCAGGCCGGCGGGATCGGTGGTGATCGAGACGACGGCGTCCACACCCGCGCTCGTCACAGCGGCCTGGTTCTGCTCCAGGTCTTTGATCTGGTCCCAGCACGGCTGGCAGGTGAGGCCCTCCTGGAAGTAGAGCAGCACGGTCCTGCCGCGGAAATCGGCTAGGCTGATTCGCTGCCCGGTGCCGGACATCAGGGTGAAACCGGGGGCGGTGGCGCCGGCTCCGGGTTCACCTGCCACGTGCCGGTAGCCGCTGCCGCCGGCGGTGGCGTTCTGCTGGTCCTGGGAATTCTGGTAGATCAGGTACAGCACCACCAGAATGACCGCGATGGCCGCACACGCGATCCACCAGCGACGCGTGCCCGTGCTCCGGGGCAGTGCGGTGCGCGGTCGCGCGGCGGACTTAAACCTGGTCTTGGCCACGTCGTGACTCCTCGACGGTCGCGGGAACGGGATGGTTCGGTCGGGAATCGGTCCGCCTGGCCCGGATGGCGCGCCGCAACAGCCAGGCGAACCCGGCGATCAGGACGGCGCCGATGACCCAGCCCGGAACCCAGGACAAAGCGGTCACGGCGACGCTGCTCACGTGCTGCAACCAGGCGGACAGCTCGGTCTGCCACCCACCGCTGGGCATGCCCGGCCCGGTGAACGCCAGGACGAGGGCGAGCACACCCATGCCCATCATCAGGAGGCCGCTGACCGCGCTGCCCAGTGCGAGCCGCCGTTGCCAGGGACCGAGGCGCAGCCGCACCGTGCGCTCGCTGAGCAGCCTTGTGGCGCGGTCGCGACGCCGATCCCAGATCAGCGCCGTCAATGCCAGCGGCGCGACCATCCCGGCAACATAGGCGACACCGATGGCCGTCGCCGCGGGGAAGGACGCGGTCGCGCCGGAAAGGATCGCGACACCGGCCAGGACGGGTGCACAGCAGGCGCTCGCCGCGCCCGAGAACGCGCCAAGCACGTAGGCCGACCCGAAACTGCCCTCCTTGGCCGCCCGCGCGCCGGGCATCGGCAGGTTGGGTTTCCAGCCGGCGAGCACCGCCAGCCCACCGGCGACCATGAGCACGCCGCCGATGGAGAAGATCCACACATGCTGGCCGACCAGCAGGCTGCTCAACGCCGTGGCACCCAGCCCGATTGGCAGGATCACGGTGGTCACCCCGGCGCCGAACACGAGCGTCGCGGGCACGACGCCACCGCGGTGGCGGAACCCGGTGGCCAGGTAGGCGGGCAGCATCACCGATACGCAGCAGGGCGCGAGCAGGGCCACGACGCCGCCCAGAAACGAGGCCAGCAGGGTCGTCCCGAACAGCACGTCACCCACGGCTCCTCCGATCTACGATCTCCGTACGTAGATAGTAGTAGAAGGTTCGGGTGTCCCGTAGGCTGGTCCTCGGCCGAGGGCAGATCAGGAGGACGGGTGCGCGGTTTCGGTGAGCTCGAAGCGGTCGTCATGGACCGCATGTGGGGCCGCAACGGCGAGGCCACTGTGCGTGCGGTGTACGAGGACCTGCGTCGGGAGCGGGAGATCGCGTACACCACAGTCATGTCCACCATGGACAACCTGCATCGGAAGGGATGGCTGGAGCGGGAGCGTCAGGGCAAGGCTTTCCGGTACTGGCCCAGGTTGTCCCGTGAGGAGTACAGCGCGCAGTTGATGCGAGATGCTCTGGCCAGCGGCGGCCGGCCCGACCTGGTCATGAGCCGGTTCCTGGAGCAGATGAGCGATGAGGAGTCGGCCCGGCTGCGAGACGTGGTGCTGAGGTGGGCCTCGGGGGAGGAGGCCGGATGAACGTCGCGGCGTGCCTGCTGTTGTACAGCTTCGCGGTGGCGGTGCTGGCGCCACGTCTGCTCGTCCGGCTGACTCGGGCAGGCATTGCCCCGCGGCTCGGCGTCGCGGCGTGGCTCATCGCGATCGGAAGTGTGGTGCTGTCGTGGATCGTCGCGGTGGCCTTCGTGCTGGGTGAGCTGGCCCTGGCGTGGGATCGTCCCGGCGCCGTCCTGAGTTCCTGCTTCGCCACTCTGCGGTCGGTCGCCACTGGTGCGCACGGCGTGGCTGTCCAGTCGGGGGTCCTGACGCTCGCGGGGCTCGCCGCCGCGGCTCTCGGCGTACTGGGATGGCGGCTCGCCCGGTCGTTGCTCCGCTCGCGCGTGGGGACCCATGCGCACGCCGATCTGGCCCGCGCGGTCGGGCACCCGCTGCCGGGGTCGGACGCGGTCGTGCTCCCCGCGGCCGAACGTCTGGCATATTGCGTGGCCGGGCGTCCCAGCGCCATCGTGGTCACCACTGCGGCACTCGACGCGCTGGACAAGCGGCACCTCGATGCCGTCTTGGCCCATGAGCGCGCGCACTTGACCGGGCGACATCACCTGGCCCTGGCGTTCTCCCGCGGGTTGGCGACCATCCTGCCTCGTGTCGAACTGTTCACCACCGGCTCTGTCGAGGTGGCACGGTTGCTGGAAATGTGCGCCGACGATGCCGCGGTACGCGAGCATGGGCGCCGGACCGTCCTCGGTGCCATGCTCGCTCTCTCCGCGAGCGCTCCGGTCCCGGCCGACGCGCTCGGTGCCACCGGCGGCAGTGTGATCGCCCGGGCCGAACGCCTCACTGCCCCGCCCGCGCGGGCGAGGCAGTGGCGAACGAGCCTCTGCCTCGTCGCCGCTGCGGTGGTTCTCACCGCGGGGCCGGCGACCGTGGCTGTCTTCGCCGCTACCGGGTTGACGCTGTGCAACCCACCCACCGGCTAGTGGCGCGTCACCGCCCGCGCATCCGCCGGGAACCGCTCTGGCCCGTTCATCCAGTTCGCTACTAAGACGGATAGTATTATGGGAGGTGCTGGCACCGTCGTGAAGGAGTTGCGGCTCTGGGAAAGAAGGCGCGAAAGCGGGCTGAAAAGACCCATACGGCACCGGTGAGGCGAGTGCCGACTGGGCTGCCGCCCGCTCTCGCCCGGCAGCAGAGCCCGCGCCCCGCGGCGACGATGGCACGGCCATCCCCAGCGCGGGACACGGCGGCAGAGCACGAGACCGCCGACCGGGCCAGGTTGACGGGGTGTGTGGAGCGTGCGACTGCCGATGCCGATCCCCGGGGCCTTGCCGTCACGTACTGGTTCGACGCAGGGGCATCGGAAGTGCCCTGCTCGCTGGATGTCCGGTTCACCGGAACGCGGACCGGGATCTCCGGCAAGCCGGAGCAGCGGGACCGGTTCGAAGTGGTCGAACACGTCGAGGCGATTCCACCGGGCAGTGGCCGCGTCGCGCTGACGTCGCGGGTCCTGGGTGTCAACCCGGGAACCTGGCGGGTCACAGCCGCCCCGGTCAAGCGAAGTGCCGACGGAGCCAACGGGGCGATCAGTACGCGTCTGCCTCGCAAGGTCTTCACGGCCACCACCGGCTACGGCCCGCTCGTTCATGGCCCCGGGGTGCGCCTCGTTTCGTGGCCGTTACTGGTCGGCCTGGGTGCGGTCGTCGCGATCCTGTTGCAGGTCGTGCTGGCCGCGCGGGCGGGCATCAGCGTCGTAGCCGTGCTCGCGCTCTCGGCTGTCGGGTGCGCACTCGGGTTCGTGGGCGCCAAAACCTGGTACCTGGCCCTGCATCGCAAGCCGCTGCGCTCATTTCTCACCGGCGGTGCGTGCATCCAAGGCTTTTTGCTGGTGGCGCTCGGCGTCCTCGTGATCGGCTCGGCCGTACTGGGGCTCCCGGTCGGGTCCCTGCTGGATGCGACCACTCCAGGGATCTTCCTGGGAATGGCGGTAGGGCGGCCGGGATGCTTCCTGACCGGGTGCTGCGCGGGGCGGCCCACCGGCTCCCGGTGGGGTCTGTGGTCATCCGACCGCCGGCTCGCCCTCCGCCGATTCCCGGTCCAGCTCGTCGAGGCCGCCGTCGCGCTGCTGATCGGAGTGGGCACGCTGGCCCTCGTGCTGGCTGTCGAGTCGCCGGCGCCGGGTGCGATCTGGGCCGGAGCGCTCGCGGCGTACACGTTCGTGCGCCAGCTTCTGTTCCCGCTACGCACGCAATCGCGGACTCGCCGGGGACGTGTGCTGACCATGGTCATCTGCGGGCTGGTGCTCGCGGGTGCGATAGCGGTGTCAGTGGCCGGTTAGCGGCGTTCGCTGTCAAGCGATCGCGAACTGGCACGTCGTGACTGCCACCGCGAGTATGCCCGCGCCGGCCACGACCGGCAGGATCACTGCTGTCAGGGCGGCGAGGCCGGATGAGAGTGCGCGGATGGGCGGCCGGACCCGCGGGCGCGTGTTCTCCAAACGGGCCAACCGGAGGCCGACCGAATCATCGGCCAGCGTCAGGGCGCCGTAGGGCAGGTCGTGCCGGGCCAACGCGGCGATCGCCGACCGGATCGCTTCCTCACCATGGGCCCGGGCTGCCGCGTCGTCGGCGGCGAGTTCCACGAGTTCGCGGGCGGCCACGTGAGCATGCCGGAACAACGGGACCGGTAGCGCCCTTGCCAGGGAATCAAGGATCAGGACCAGCAGGTGGTGTCTGCCGCGCAGGTGGGCGTACTCGTGTTCGAGCGCGGCGGCCGCTTGCCGTGCGGACAGGGTCCGGGCGAGTCCGGTGGTGGCCACGACGATGCCCGTGGGGCGCCGGGCGAGACTGAACGCCATCGGCTCGTCGTCGTCGACCCAGAACGTCATCGGGGAGCCGCCGTCACATTGGGCGGTGTCCCGAAGTGCGGACAGGCACTGCTCGCTCGTGTCGGTCCGGTCGCGCAGGTCGCGGAGGACGATCAGGCCGAATCGGATGGCCGCCACGACGGCAAGTGCGGCGCCGGCGAGCCCGGTGAGCTGCCCGGCCGAGGGGAGGCGGCCGCGGGACAGTGCGCTCCAGCACTCCTCCGCGGTTGCGATCAGGAACATGCCGTGACCGCGTGTGAGCAGCAGGACCACGCCCAGCGTCGCCGTGAGGACGACACCGAGTACCGCCAGGAGCCAGGCCGCCAGAACCGCCCGCGGATCCCTGTAGGCCGGATTCAGCCGGCGCAGCAGCGGGGGCGCGCACCAGCCCGTCAGGACCGCCCCGGCGAGCAGTGCGAAGGCCAGGAACATGTCCGCACCGGCTTTCTCGTCGACAGTCGAAACGACAGCGTAACTACTACGGGTGATAGTACCCCGCGATTCGACCGGAATGTCCCCCGGATGGGTCAAGTGTGTCGATTCGCGTCGTCCTCGACATCTACTAGCGTTTTTAGTAGATCATCGAGGGTCTCGGGTAACGACGCACGCTCAAGTGCGGTGGGAAGGGTGCGGCGATGGCAAGCTGGAAAGGCCGGTGGCGTCGGCGTACGGTCGTGTCGGTCGCGCTGGCCGCGGTGCTGGGCATCACCGGCACCGGCCGAGCCGTCCCCCCGCCGCCGCCCAACCCGAGCGATTCCGAGATCGACTCCAGCCGGCAGGCGGCCGAATCGGGGGCGGCCCAGGCCGGCGTGCTCGCCAACCAGCTCGCCGAAGCGGAAGCGCGGCTCACGGCGCTCCAGGACGATGTCGAGGTGAAGCTGGAGGACGCCAACAAGGCACTGGTCGATCTCCAGGCCGCGCAGGATGCGGTGAGTGAGGCCGAACGCGACGCGCAGACGGCCGCTCGGGTGGCAGACTCGGCAGGCGCCGCGGTCGAGGCCGCACGGCAGAACCTCGACCGGTTCGTCGCGGCCAGTTTCCAACAGGGCAGCACGCTCGGCTCGATCTCCGCCTATGTCGGTGCGGACAGCCCCCGTGATCTGCTGGCGCGTGCTCAGCTCCTGACCGCGGTCAGCCAAAGCCAGTTCAACGTTCTCCAAGACCTCCAGCGCGCGCAGACGGACAAGGGCAATGCCGATGCCGCGGCGCGCGCGGCGCTGCAGGCGGTCCAGCAGAGGCAGGCGGATGTCACGCAGGCGAAGGCCGGGGCGGATGCCGCGTTGGCCGCCGCGGTGCAGGCGCAGCAGAGCCAGGCGACACGGGCCGGCCAGCTCGAAGCGGACAAAGCCGCGGCCGAGCAGCGGCTCTACGACGCCCAGAGCCGGCTCAGCGGGCTGCAGGGCCAGCGGCAGCGCTACCGGGACTGGCTGGCGCAGAAGCAACGCGACGATGACGAGCGCGCACGGCAGGCGGCGCTGGCGGCTCCCAGTGCCAGTGGCAATGGCCCGTCCGTGAGGAAACCCCCGCCACGGGAGCAGCGCCCGTCCGCGCCCGCCGGCGCCACCGTGGGCACGGTGATCGCGCGAGCCCTCTCCCAGGTCGGTGTGCCCTACGCATGGGGTGGTGGCAACGCCTACGGCCCGACGCTGGGTATCCGCGATGGCGGGGTGGCCGACTCCTTCGGGGACTACCGCAAAATCGGCTTCGACTGCTCAGGGCTCCTGATCTACGCCTTCGCCGGGGTCCGACCGTTGCCGCACTACAGCGGGTACCAGTACGCCCTCGGCCGGAAGGTGCCGCTGTCCCAGATGCGCCCAGGTGACCTGCTCGCGTGGAGCACGGCCGGCCGGATCCACCACATCGCCCTCTACATCGGCAACGGCCAGATGGTCGAAGCCCAGCAGTCGGGCACACTCGTGAAGGTCTCGTCGGTGCGCTATGGCGGCATCCTGCCCTTCGCCAGCCGTCTCATCGGGTGAACCGAAGAGACGAACACGGACTTGGGAGAACGAGTGGAGCAGCCGTCTGAGTCGGAACGCGGTCAGGGCCCGGCCGCGGGCCGCAAGGTCCTGCTGCATCCGTTGCTGGTGACGGTGCCGGTCGGGTGCTGGATCGCCGGCGCGGTCTTCGACGTCGTCTCCCGGGCCGCGACCCGGCCGGGAGAGTTCACGACCGCCTCGACCTGGCTGGTCGCCCTCGGCCTGATCGGAGCGGTTGTCGCCGGACTGGCCGGGTTCGTGGAGTCGCTCCCGATCCCGGTGGGCAGTGTGGCCCACCGGCGGTTCGTCGTTCACCTGATGCTCGCCGGCATGGTGATCGTGCTGTACATGGTGGACTACCTGATGCGACTGGGAGCGCCGCCCGACCGTCCGGTGCCAACCGGTCTTCTGGTGTTCTCCCTGGCGAACACCGTGGTACTGGTCGTCACGATGGGCACGGGCGCGGCCATCCGGGCGACGTCGCGCTGACCGGTGCGCTCAGCCGCTCGAGCACACGACGTTGGGTTCGGCGTTGTATCGGACTGTGCGGGTGCTGCGGCTGATCTCCTTGCCGGTGAGGTCGCGGATGATCCTCGTGTCCGAGGCCGTGAAACCCTGCTGCCCCTGCACCGGCTTGCAGAGCGCGCCGGCCGGCTTCGTGATCGTCGTGGGGTTGACGTAGTCGCGTCGCGGCCCCGGTACGGATTCGACGGTCACGTGCTTGGTGCCCCAAAGCCGCACAGTGATCGACTTCGGTGTCCAGATGGTCTGGATCGCCACCCCGGTCGGGTACTCGTTGGTGAACTTCAGGTCGATGACGCTGCTGCCGTCCGGGTTCTGGAACACCGTCGCCTCTCTCGCCGCGGGGTAGCGGCTGATGTAAAAGCTGTGCTCCTTGTGGCCGGCGTCCTTCATCCCGGCGAAGTAGGACGCGTTGTACAGCGTGGTGGCGAACTGCGAGATCCCGCCACCCACCTCGCGAGCCGGGACGCCGTCCTCGATCACGCCCGCTTCCACATACCCCTGCGCGGCACCTCGGGGGCCAGTGAACCCGTTGAGGCTGAAGGTGCTTCCGGGCAGGACGACCGCGCCGTTGACCTTCTCGGCGACCACCCGGATGTTGACGCCGGAGTCCTGGGCGAACCCGCCCGTCGTGAACTCGCCGATCACCTCCTTGATCCCGGCCTGCTGCACCTGCTCGGTGGTGACCTTGGTGGGCGTGGTGACGTAGCGGGCGTCGGTCGTCCGGTTGCCGCCGCGGCCGATCGCCTGGAGAAGCCCGGCCAAGGTCTGGTCCCAGTCGATGGCCCTGCCGTCGCTGGAGGGCACCACGGTCGGCTGACCGGTGTCGAAGCCGATCCGGGCGTCCTGGCCCCGCTTCTCGGTGGGAGCGAGCTGATCGACGAGGGTGTCGAGCTTCGCCTTGTCCAGCCCTGGCACGAGAGCGCCGTCATCACCGGGCCGGAAGGACAACGCGGCCGCGATGCGCCGTCGCTCCACGGTGGCCGTGCGGCCGTCGCCCCGGACGGTCGCCGGACCGGAGACGGCGGGCTCAGCGACCTGGGCCAGGGTGGCCCGGACTCCCTCGCGAGTCGCCTTCGGTCGCAGCTCCTCGACGGCCAGTTCTACGCGCGACGAGCGGGCCCACCCAGTGAGCAATGCCTTCTCCGCGGCGTCGACGTCAAGCGCCTGTCCGGGCCGGGGGTCCACAGGGACCGGAGTGGTTCCGTCGAAATGAATGTCGCCCTCCACGGCGGGCTGGTCGACGCGGCTTTTCAGCTTGTCGAGGGTCGCGGTCAGCCCGGCCGGGCCCTCGGTGGGCACGATATCGAAGTCCCGGTCGCTGAACAGCGAGGTCAGGCGGGTCCACGGGTTGGCAGGCTGGGATCCGGCCTGAGCGACCGAGGCGGCGAAGTCGGCGCCGATCCCCGCGTCCGCGGGAACGAACTGTGTCTCAGCGTTCCCGGCCACGACCTGGACGGGCTGGGTGAGCCGCGGCGTCAGCTCGCCGCGCAGCTTCTCCTCCGCCGCGTCCGGGGTCATGCCGCCGACCGGGATTCCCGCCACCAGCGTCCCGCGCGGGACTTCGCCGCCGGTGAGGGCGAGGTCGAGCAGATACAGCACGCCGAGCGCCACCACGACCGCCGCGACCACGACCGGGGCGGGCCTGCGCCACCAAGGCCGCTGCTTCGGCGGTGTGTTGTTCACGCTACCCGTGAGCGGCAGGTAGGCGGTCTGGCCGCCTTGATCCTTGTTGTCGGCCGTCCTGTCCGCGTCGTCCATTGAAGGATCCACTGTCTCCCCTGATCCACACCCTCGGCCACGTTATCGCGCCCCAGCCTGCAACTACTATCACAGGTAGTTGCATGGTCTGCACGCAAGGTACTGAGAGGTGCGACGCGCTCTCCTCGGTGCTAGTTTCGGCTTTTCCGGGCGCCATGGAGGCGACAGCGATGGAATCCGGGCCGAGCCGCCGTCGTCGTGGGCGACACTCCGGTGCTGGTCGGGCCGATCGTCCGATCCTTGGCCGACACCCACGACGTCTGGGTGGTCGGTGCCGGCGTCATGACATCCGAACGTCTGGCGGCGGCCTGCCCGCCCGGCCGCTCGTGGCCGGATCGTGGCCCAGTACCGGCCCGCGTCGAAGTCTTGCTGCATTGTGCCGACACATACGTCGAGGGGCCGCTGCAGGACACCGCCGTTGACACCTGGCGGGACCTTTTCCAGGCCAACCTGTTCGATTTCGCCGAGTTGACGAGCATCCTGTTGCCTGCGCTGCGCGCGACGCGCGGACATGTCATCGTGATCAATTCGTCCGGCATTGCCGACCGCCCCGAGGGACGAGCGGCCTATGCAGGGAGCAAGGCCGCTCTCGCAGCGCTGACCGAGGTCTTGCGCACCGAGGAAGAACAGCACGGGGTTCGGGTGACCGTCATCGACCCGGGCCAGGACGCCACCGTCGGTGTCCTGGCGGCCGACCTGGCCGAGGCAATCGCCGGGGCAGTGCGCTCGCTGGCGCTGCCCCGATAGCCGCTGCCGGCCCTTCAGCGGGTTCGACGGGCGGTGATCAGGTAACCGGTACCCAGCCATCGCTGCGCGCCGCGGCTGACCGTCCTCTCGGGACGGTCGCGCCATCCCTGACGCCAGCGGCGGATGATCTTGTCGAGGGGTGGCAGGAACGGTGTCACGTCGTAGTAGACGAGGTCCGCTGGTTCGAACCCTGCCTCGCGCATCATCCGGCGGAGCCGCGGCGCGGAGACCGCGCGGATTCCTGATCGCGGCACCCCGTGTCGCTTCTCCGGCTTGACACCGATCAGACGTTCGATCCGTCCGAGTAGACGCAACGCGGGCCAGTAAACGCCCCATTCGAACGCCCGGTAGGGGCTCAACGGGTTGAGCATGGTCACGACGGCGAGCCCGCTCGGCCGGGAGACGCGCGCCAGCTCTCGCAGCGCCTGGCCGACATCGGCATATTCGAGCACCCCCATGGCCACGACGACATCGAAACTGTCGTCCGGGAACGGCATGTCCTCGATTCGCCCGACCGAAAGGCGGACGCCGGCGTGCCCGGCGCGCTGCGCGACAGCGTCGATCATCGCGGGAGACCGGTCGCACGCGGTGATCCGGAAGTCTCCGGGACGGCGGTCGAGGAGATGCCCGATCAAGATGCCCGGACCGCAGCCGATGTCCAGAAGATCGCCGGACGTCGGAGCCAGGGCTTGGTCGACGGCGTGGAGGCGCGAGAAGAAGTACCTCGTCGAGGGTCCCGAGTCGTGGGCCGCGACATAACCACTGGCGGCGGAGGCGTCGGCGTACTGGGCGCGTACGGCGTCGTCGCGCCTGTCCGTGGCTTGCTTGGCCGCTCGCCGCCGGTTGGGGAGTGTCATCGGTCCTCCATCGTCCGCAGAGTGAGCCGCCGCTCCTATCCTGCTTAAGACTATCGAGCATAGTAGTTTGTTACACCTTTGATCCTCGGCGTCGAAAGATCGTTCTGCCACAGGGAATCTTGTCCACCAAACCGGACATCCGAACTTCTTTCGTCTCGCGTGTGTTGGCTGTGTCCGAGGGGGTACCCCGGCGACCGGCCCAACGACTACGACCGCGGATAGGAGATCTGATGACCAGGAGTGCCGAGATGCTCGACACCTATCCGGCCGGCCTCGGCGGCGTGGACCGGGAGGCGCTGGCCCGCTGTATCGACGCGTGCTTCAGCTGCGCACAGGCGTGCAGCGCGTGCGCGGATGCCTGTCTCAGCGAGGAGACCGTCAGCGAGCTCACCAAGTGCGTTCGCAGCAACCTCGACTGCGCTGACATCTGCGGCGCCACCGGCCAGACCCTCTCCCGGCACACCGGCTACGACGCCAACCTCACCCGCTCGATCCTCGAAGCCTGCGCGGCCGCCTGCAAGGCGTGCGGTGACGAGTGTGCCCGGCACGCCGGGCACCACGACCACTGCCGCGTCTGCGCGGATGAATGCCGCCGCTGCGAACAGGCGTGCCGCGACCTGATCGGCTCGCTGGGCTGAAGACATCCACTCGAAAGGAAGATCGCATGCGTTTCCGCGTTCCCGCACGTCAGTTACGTGTCGTCGCTGCAGTGCTGGCCGCGACCGCACTGGTGATCGCGCCCACGGCGAGCGCCACGACATCGAGCAACACCAAGGGCAGCGACCGGACGGCGAGCCACGACATCACCTTCATCGCGATGCTCGTGCCACACCACCAGACGGCGGTCGAGATGGCCTCGGTCGCCAAGTAGAAGGCCACCAACGCCCAGGTGCGGCAGCTCGCGGCACACATCGTCGACGAGCAGAGCCGGCAGATCCACCAGATGCAGGCCTGGCTGAGCCGCAACGGCGCGAAGCCCGAGCGACCCCCGGCGCCGGTGCAGGAGATGGAGCAGCAGGATCTGCAGATGCTTGGGAGCGCCGAGGGGGCCATGGTCGACCGCATGTTCCTGATGATGATGCGCCCCCACCACGCCCAGGCGGTCGCCGAGGCGACCGATGAGCTCGAACACGGCCGCGACGGGTTCGCGTTGAGCATCGCGCGAACCACCAAGACCGACCAGGCGCGGGAGATCGCGCAGATGAACGACCTGCTCGCGGCGCTCGGATAGATGGACGCCCGGTCTGCCGGAAGCTGCGAGAAGGAGGGGCCCGGCCACAGGACAGGCAGGGCCCCGCTCACATCGTCATCCGTGGTGCTCCTTCCAGGACGCGGTACCGGAACCTGAAGCGTTGCCGCGGGTCTGCAGCAGAGCGGCTGTGCCCAGGGCGCCGAGGACGAGCAGTCCGGCCGCGATGACGAGCGCGAACGAGAAGCCCTCCGCTGGAGGGCCGTGGTGTCGTTCAGCCGCCGTGACCAGTACCGCCACCCCGACGGCGCCGCCGATTTGCTGCACCGCGCTGAAGAGGGCGGAGCCGACGCCGGCGTTCTCCCCGGTGGTGCCCGCGACCGCGGCGACGGTCAAGATCGGCAGGCTCAGCCCGCATCCCAGGCTCGTCACGAGCATCCCGGGCAGGACGCCCGTGACGTACGGGTCGCCCGCCCCCACACCGGAGAGGAGCAGCAGCCCGGCTGCACTGAGCAGGAACGAGCAGACCAGGGCCCACCGCAGTCCCATCTTCGTCATCACCCGGGTGGACACCCGCATGCCGGCGAGGATGCCCGCGCCGTAGGGCAGGTACGCCAGTCCCGCCTGGAGCGGGCCGTATCCGAGCACGGCCTGCAGATGGATCATGAGCAGGAAGGCCATCGCGTAGTAGGCGGCGGAGAACAGCAGCGTCGCGCCGTTGGCAACGGCACGTGTCCGGTCGTTCAGGAATGACAATGGGACCAGCGGTTGCGCCATCCGTGCCTCGGTCAGCACGAACGCGGCGGCGAGGACGGCGGCCAACAGAAGGGGAGTGATGACCGCTCGGCCGGCCCAGCCCGACTCTCCCGCCTGGAGGAGGCCGTAGACCAGGGACACGACGGCGGCGGTGCCCAGGAAGGTGCCGGGGACGTCCAGTCGGGACCGGCGGCCGGCGCGGCTTTCGGGGGTCAGCCGCGGCAGCAGGAGGATGGCGGTCGCGGCCACGGGCAGGTTGATCAGGAAGATCCACCGCCACGACGTGAGGCCGGTCAGCACGCCGGAGACCACCAGGCCCGCCGTGCCACCCAACGCCGCGACGGCTCCCCAGATGGTCAAGGCCCTGGCGCGTTCCGCGGTGCCGGGGAACGACAGGGTGATCAGGGACAGGGCTGCGCGACCGGCCACAGCCGCGCCCGCGCCCTGGACGAAGCGCCCGGTCACGAGCTGCCAGGGTTGCCGCGCCAGCCCGCAGGCGAGGCTCGCCAGGCCGAACAGCGCCACCCCGATGAGGAACACGCGGCGCCGTCCGAAGAGGTCGGCGACGCGGCCGGCCAGCAACAGCAGCCCGCCGAAGGCCAGGAAGTACGCGTTGACGACCCAGGCCAGCCCCGGTCCGCTGAAGCCCAGGTCGTGGCGGATGCTGGGCAGGGCAACACTCACCACGTTGTCGTCCAGCACCAGCATGAACTGCACGAGGCACAGCACGACCAGCGCGGCGCGGCGGCGGGCAGGGACGGCCGTCATTCGCGGTGTCCCCTCGGGACGGGAAGGATCAGCACCCGGACGACGCTATGAGCGGACACCTCTGGCCACAATCCGCGAGAAGGCGAGACCGTGTCGCATCGAGGACATACGCTGAACGGCATGAGCGAGGCTGTCGACTCCACCGTCCCACCCGGGGTGGGCGTGATCGTGGTCGGGCATTTCCCACTGACTTCAGGGGAGTGGATTCCCGCGCACAGCCACACGCACCACCAGCTGGCGTGGACGCGGAGCGGCGTGCTCAGTGTCGCCGTGGACGACTCGTACTGGGTCCTGCCGCCCACTCGAGCCCTGTGGTTGCCGGCGGCAGTCGAGCACCGGACGGGCGCGACCCGCGATGCGCTGCTGTGCGGCCTCTACTTCGACCCGGAGCGGTGCGCGCTGGACTGGACGGAGCCGACGGCGGTCGGCGTCGACGGCTTGCTGGCCCACTTGATCGGCTACCTCGGCCGCGACGATCTCCCCGACGACGCGCGGTTGCGAGGCGAGGCGGTGGTGATGGACCTGTTGCACCCGTTGCCATCCCTGCCGATAGACGTTCCGCCTGCGGTGGACGAACGCGTCCGTGCCGTAACCGATGCCCTGCTGGCCGATCCCGGTGATTCGCGGAGCCTGGATGCTCACGCGCGCGCGATCGGCGTGAGCCGCCGCACCCTGACCCGGCTGTTCGTCCAGGACACGGGGATGAGCTTCGACCGCTGGCGCACCCACATGCGGCTCCGGGCCGCGCTGCCGCTGCTGGCCGAGGGCCGGCCGGTGTCCTCCGTCGCGCGGGCTGTGGGGTATTCGACCCCGAGCGCGTTCCTCGCGGCGTTCCGCCGCACGGTCGGCACCTCACCCGGGCGCTACCTGGACGGCTGATCTCACATCAGGATGAGGCTCCCGCCGAAGGCGGCCAGCAGTGGTCCGGCGAGCGGGCCCAGCACGACCGAGGCCGCGGTGGCGGTGTAGGCAGTGCCCGCGGACCAGCGCTCGACGTCCGGGACACCGGGTGAGTCCGCGGAGCGCACAGCGGGCGCGATCCACCGCAGGTAGTAGAACAGGCTGGCCACCGTGTTGATCGCCGCGACCACGACGAGCCAGGCGAAGCCGCCGTCGTAGGCCGCGGTGAACACGGTGAGCTTGCCCGCGAACACCCCGGTCGGCGGGGTGCCGACGAGTCCGAGCAGGCACACCACCAGGCTGGCGGCGAGCCAGGGCCGAGACCGGATCAGGCCCCGGTAGTCCTCGATCACCGCGGTCTTGGGCAGGGCGCAGACCACGGCGAACGCCCCGAGGTTGGTGACGGCGTAGGCCGCGACGTAGAGCAGCAGGCTGGGCAGCGCGAGGTCGCTGCGAAGCGCGGCGGTGACGGCCATGAGCAGGTAGCCGACCTGGCTGATGGTCGAGTAGGCGAGCAGCCGGCGCACGTTCTGCTGGAAGAAGGCGGCGAGGTTGCCCAGCGTCATGGTGACCGCGGCGACGATCGCCAGCAGCAGGGCCCAGTCGACGGGTGAGGCCGGCAGGGCGGAGGACACCAGCCGGTAGGCGGCGATGACGGCACCGATCTTGGGCACGGTGGTCAGGAAGGCCGCGACCGGGGGTTTGGTGCCCTCGGTGACGTCGGGGACCCAGAAGTGCGCGGGCACCGCGCCGACCTTGAACAGCAGGCCGGCGAGCACGCCGATGAACCCGGCGGCGACCGCGGCGGCCGGTGCGGCGCCGAGCGATTCGCCGAGGCCCGCGTAGCCACTGGTTCCGCCGACGCCGAACAGGACGGTGGCGCCGGCCAGCATGACGATGCCGAGCAGGGCTCCCAGCAGGTAGAACTTCAGTGACGCTTCGGTGCCGGTGTCGTCCTTGGCGAATCCGGCGAGCGCGTAGAGCGGGATGCTGGCGAGCAGGAATGCGGCGACCAGCAGCATCAGGTCGTTCGCCCCGGTGAGCAGCACCGTGCCCAGCGCCGCGAGCAGCATCAGGACGTACAGTTCGCTCTCCCGCGGCGCGGCCCGGAACTCCCCGGTGCTGATCCCGACCGCGATGAGCACGGCGACCAGGACGATGACCCGGCCGGCGTTGGTCGCGACGTCGATGGCGTAGCTGCCGCCGAACACCGTCTCCTCGTGCCCCCAGGCGACCACGGTCGCGACCAGGCCGGCGAGGCAGGCGAGGGCCGTGATCAGCCGGACGGGCCCTTGCCGGTGGCGGGGGAGGTAGGACCCGAGCAGCAGGGCGACCACCGCCGCCACGGCGAGGAAGATCTCGGGCAGCAGCGCGGTGGGGTCCTCGTTCATCATCTCCACGGCGTGATCACCGGGCCATGAGGTCGAGGACCGCGCGCGAGGCCGGCTCGATCAGGTCGAGCAGGAAGCGCGGGAACAGGCCGATGACCACGGCGAGCACCAGCAGCGGCGCGATCGAGACGCCCTCGGTGACGGTCAGGTCGGCCGCGGGCCCGGCCGAGCGGGCGGGACCGAGGAAGATCCGCTGGAAGGCGCGCAGGAACAGCGCCGCCGTCACGAGGATGCCGAGGAACGCCAGGATCGTGGCCACCGGAGTCGCGCCGAGCGAGCCGGTGAAGATCTGGAACTCGGCGATGAACCCGGAGAACCCGGGCAGCCCGAGTGAGGCGAACGCCGCGACCGCGGTGAGCCCGGCGAACCGGGGCGCGGTGGCGGCCATGCCGCCGTAGCGGGACATGTCGTAGGTTCCACCGCGGTCGTAGAGCACCCCGGCGAGCAGGAACAGTGCGGCGGTGATCAAACCGTGGCTGACCATCTGGGTGACCGCGCCGGTCACCGCGAGCCGGCGCGCCTCGGCGGCGGAGTCGGCGACCAGCCCGGCGGCGCCGACCGCGAGGACGATGTAGCCCATGTGGTTGACCGAGGTGTAGGCGATCATCCGCTTGAAGTCACGTTGCGCCAGCGCCACGAACGCTCCATAAAGGACGCTGACCACGCCGATCACGACGACGACCACCGCGTAGCGGCGCCAAGCGTCGGGCAGGATCGGCATCATGATGCGCACGAACCCGTACGTGCCCATCTTCAGCAGCACGCCCGCCAGGATCGCCGACCCCGCCGCGGGGGCTTCGGTGTGCGCGGGCGGCAGCCAGGTGTGGAACGGCACGGTCGGGGTCTTGATCGCGAAACCCAGACCCAGGGCGAGCAACACCAGTCCGGCGGCCCAGCCGCCACCGGCCAGCGGCATCTGCCGGGTCAGCTCGACGATGTCGAAGGTGTGCGGGGACGCGGCGAGGTAGAGGGCGATGAACCCGACCAGCAGCGCGAGGGAGCCGACGAAGGTGTACAGGAAGAACTTCACCGCCGCCCGCGCGGCGTCGCGGTGGCCCCAGCCCGCGATCACGAAGTACATGCCCACGATGGACAGGTCGAAGAAGACGAAGAACAGGATCAGGTCCAGGGCGACGAACAGCCCCAGGCTCACCGTCTCCAGGAACAGGAACAGCGCGGCGAAAGACCGCACGCGCTTGTCCTGGCGCAGCGAATAGACCGCGCACGCGAGGAACAGGCCCGCGGTGAGCGCCACCAGCGGCAGGCTCAGACCGTCGACACCGAGGTGGTAGCCGGAGCTCACACTCGGGATCCACCGCAGGTTGACCTCATAGGCGTAGCCGTCGCCGCCCGGGTAGCCGGCCCACAGCGCGATGACCAACGCGAAATCAGCGGCCGCCACCGCGACCCACCACCACCGGACGAACCGGTCGGACACGCGCGGCACCGCGAACAGCACCACCGCCGCCACCAGCGGCAGGAACACCACGACGCTGAGCACGTTCACCTCACGTTCGTCACAGCACGATCAACAACAGGACAAGGACGCCCAGCCCGACCGCGGCCTGGGCGTAGTAGTGGTGCAGCTGGCCGGTCTGCGGCCGCCGCGCCTGCCGCCCCAGCGACCGCGCCGCCCCGGCAAGACCGCGCACCGCGCCCTCGATCGACCACTCGACGCGCAGGTCGACCAGACGGCCGAGGGCACCCGTGGTCGCCGCGGCCACGCGAACGCCGCCGTCCACCACCCGGTCGTCGAACCGGGCCAGGCCCTCGGCCAGCCGCAGCGCCGGTGTCACGACGAGCAGCCGGGCCAGCCGCTCGAGCCCGAGCCACCCGGCCAGCGGGCGCGGCGCGACCAGCGACCTCCGCCGCGTCCACGACGCGGCGACCAGGGCACCCGCGATCGCGATCAACCCGGAGGCGACCAGCTCCAGCCACGTCGTTTCCGGAACCTTCGCCACGCCGAGGAGGGACGCGAACCAGCGAGCGGGGCCGGGCAGGCCGATCACGCCGAGCAGCGCCGCGGCCAGCGCGAGGACCGGCAACGGCCCGAGGAGCCGCGAGTTCAGCGGCCGGATCGCGCCACTCTCGGCCGGCAGCCACAGCACGGCAAGCACCCGGCCCACGTAGGCGCCGCTGAGCAGCGCGGCCGCCAGCCCGGCCACGTAGAGAGCGGGCGAGCCGGCCAGCGCGCTCGCCAGGACCGCGTCCTTGGTCACCCAGATCGACAGCGGGGGGACACCGGCCAGGCTCAGCGCGCCGATCGTGAACACCGCACCCAGGAGCGGGAAACGCCGGGCGGCACCCTTCAGCCGCGCGAGGTCCTTCGTGTCCAGCGCCACCAGCCACGCCCCGGCACCCAGGAACAGCAGGCTCTTCGTCGCCGCGTGCGCCACGAGCTGGCCCGTCCCGGCCGCCACACCGCCGGTGCCGGCGGCCAGCACCATGAACCCGATCTGGGAGCACGTCGAGGCCGCCAGCACCTGCTTGAGATCGCGTTGCGCCACCGCGACCGCCCCGAGCACCAGCGCCGTCAGGACGCCCACCCAGGCGACCGTGGCGGCCGCCCAGCCGGTCGCGGCCAGCAACGGCTCGACCCGCAGCAGCAGGTACGCGCCGGCCGCCACCATCGTCGCCGAGTGCAGCAGCGCCGAGACCGGGCTCGGGCCGTCCATCGCCCGGGACAGCCAGAAACTGAACGGCAGCTGCGCGGACTTGCCGACCGCGGCGAGCACCAGCCCGGCCGCCACCGCGTCC
The DNA here is from genome assembly GCF_040614175.1 of Amycolatopsis sp. NPDC006131. NCBI lineage: Bacteria > Bacillati > Actinomycetota > Actinomycetes > Pseudonocardiales > Pseudonocardiaceae > Amycolatopsis > Amycolatopsis sp. NPDC006131. The sequence goes on along the minus strand of NZ_JBEXTX010000049.1, from coordinate 20,834 downwards.
CGCCAGCCGCCCGTCGCATCCGCCAGCCCCGTGAGATCGAGGCCCGCCACCCCACCCGCCAGCGCGGCGCCGGCGGCCAGGTACAGCCCGAGGTCGGCGGCGCGGGTGGTCAGGAACGCGACCACACCGGAGGCGGCCCGGTGCTCGTCCCGCCACCAGAACCCGATCAACGCGTAGGAGCAGGCGCCCATGACCTCCCAGGCCATCAGCAGCGCCGTCAGGTCGCGGGCCGTGACGGTCACCAGCATCGCGCCCGCGAAGACCAGCATCAGCCCGTGGAAGCGGGCGCGGGACTCCTCGGCGCCGAACTCGCCTGCCGCGAACACGAGCACGGCGAGCAGCACGACGGCCACGGTGACGACCATGACGGCCGACAACCCGTCCACGCCGAGCCCGACACGTAAGTCCGCCAGCAACGGCAGCGACACCTGCGGCCTGCCGACCGCCGCGACAACCGCCAGGCCCGCGGTGACCGCGGCCGTGGCCGTGCCGGCCCAGGGCGCGGCCCGGTCGGCCCGATGGCCGGCCACGAGCAGGACGGCTCCGGCCAGGAAGGGGAGCGCGATGAGCAACCACAAGGTCATCGGATCAGCCCTTGAGGTCCGCGGCCGAGTCGGTCATGTCCACGTCCCGGCGCCGGAAGATCGCCGTCGTCACCGCGAACCCGATCGCCATGTCCACCGCCATCAGCACGAGCGCGACGACCACGACGACCTGGCCGTCGGGACGGCTGGGCGAGGCGAAGTACCAGTACGCCGACGCGGCCACGATGACGGCGTTGGCCATCAGCTCCAGGCCCATCATGATCATCACGATGGACTGCTGGGACAGCGCGCCGTACAGGCCGACGCTGAACAACGCCGCGGCCAGGAGCAGGAACTGTTGCAGGATCACCGGTTCAGGCCCCCTCGCACCGGGTCGTCCGGCCGCTTGGCGTCGAGCCGGTCGCCGTAGCGGTCGTACCGGCCCCGGTGGGTCGCCAGGACCACGGTGGCCACCATCGTGGCGAACAGGCACAGCCCGAGCACCATCATCACCAGCATCTTCGACCCCATCAGCGCCTCACCGAGGGCACGCGTGGGGTCCGCAGGCTGCGGCTCGTCGGAAGTCGGCCAGGGAATGAGGAAGATGCCCGCCGCCAGCGCCACGAACACCCCGCCGGCGATCGCCAGGGACCCCTTCTGGTTGTGCACCATGGTCATCGGCATCAACCCGGCGGGGTTCATCATGTACATGATCATGAAGACGGCCATGACGACCATCTCCATGATCATCATGAGGATCACGAGGACACCGAGGTAGGCCAGGTTCAGCAGCAGCACTGTCCCGGCCGCGAAGACGAACGACGCCAGCAACGCGAACGTCGCCCGCGCCATCGAGTCCACACGGAACACCGCGACTCCGGTGACGACGGAGCCGACAGCGCAGACCCAGAAGGCGATCTGTGCCCACATCAGGGGCGCTCCTTTCTCACCGGGCCAGGACCACGAGGGACACGACGAGTGCCTGCAGCAACGCCAGCGGGATCAGCACCATCCAGGCGATCTCCTCGTAGCGCTCCACGCGCACGATCGGGACGCGCCGCCGCACCCACACCAGTGCCGCCAGCACGGCCACGGTCTTGAGCAGTGACCACAGCCAGTCCGGGAGCAGCGGCCCGGCGCCGCCACCGAGGAACAGTGGCACGGCGAACGCCGCACCGGACACGAGGAGAAGCCACCGCCCCGCCGAGAACACGAGGCGGTCCACACCGGACAGCTCCGCCGACGCGCCGCCCGCCAGGTCCGCGGCCACCGGCTGGCTGAACGGACCCCAGAACGCCATTGCGAGGACCGACAGCAGGTAGACCACGAACGCGACCGGCATCCACACGACGAACCACACCGCGTCCTGCGCCGCGACCACGTCGGCGACACGGAGCGACTCCGCGCCCAGCGCCGCCGTGATCAGCGCGAACATGTGCGGCAGCTCGTAGGCGAGCCCCAGAGCGATGAACCGGTACCCGCCGATCAGCCCGTACGCCGAGTTCGCTCCCCAACCGACGAGCCACACCGCGGCCCACGCCACCACCTCCATGGCGTTGAACCACACGATCCCGATCGAGAAGTCCGCCACCACCCACCGGCCCAGCGGGGTCACCAGGGACGCCAGGAAGCCCGCGACGACGAGGGCGAGCGCACCGCCGCGCGACAGCAGGAGGTCCGCCGCGAGGGTCCGGCGCCGTTGCTGCACCAGCAGCCCGCCCACGGTGTGGAACGGCTCGATCAAGGCACTGTTCCCGTGCCCGGCGGCGCGGGCTGCGAGCACCGAGTCCCACATCGCGGCCGCGGCGACCAGCGCCACCAGGACCACGGGCAGCAACAGGCCACCCCAGAACGGAAGCTGCTCAACCATGGGTCACCCGCACACGCTCCAGGTCCGGATCCAGGCTCGCCACGATCAGCCGTGCCGTCGCGAACTCGCTCCCGGCCAGGAGGTCCGGCAAGGCATCGAGGACCCGGGACGGGTCCTCGTCGAGGGCGGTCTCGCCCGACCGCAGCTCCGCCTCGGCCTCGGTGATCCACCGGGTCAACCGGTCCATCGCGTCGCCGGCGGCGGGGGAGTCCGTCCAGCCGATCTCGCCGATGCCGGACAGCGACCACCGCAGGACCCGTGACCGGCGGACGCGGCGGGCCCAGCGGGCGAACTCGTCGTCGATCCGCCCGCCCGCGAGTGCGCTGTCCCGCAACCGGGCCGCCACGACCGCCGCGTGCTCCCAGCCCGCCACGGTCAGCAGCCGGGCAGAGCTGTCCAGGCGTCGCACCACCCCGCGAGGAATTCCCTCGTCCAGCGAAAACCAGAACGACTCGGTGTCGTGCGCGACCGGAAGCCGGTCGACGGTGGCTTCCTGGACGACGTCGCCCTGGAGGGCCGCGCGGATCACCAGTCCGTCCGGCCAGGCCGGCAGGATCGGGCCGAGTTGTACGGACACGCGGTCGAGCCGCAGACCGTCACGGTCGGGTGCCCGGTCGGCCATCGGGATCCCACCGGGCATCTCCATACCGCCCATGTCATGGCCGGCGTGCCCTCCGTGGCCGCCGTGCGCGTCGTGGCCGGCGTGTGTGTCGTGGGCGGCGTGTGTGTCGTGGCCGGCGTGCGCGTCGTGGCCCGCGTGCGCACCGTGGGCGGCGTGCCCGCCGTGCTGGTGGCCGCCGTGGTGCTCGTGGCCGTCCTGGTGCGCTTGGGCATCGTGGTGCTGCTGGTCGTGTCCGGCGTGGTGCGCGTGGCCTTCGCCGTCGTGCCCCGTGTGCGCTGGCTGCTCGCCGCCGTGGTCGTGCCCTTCGTGTCCGGCATGACCCTGCGGCGCCTGCTCGTGCGGCCCGCCGACGTGATCGTGCGAGGCTTCCGGCTCAGGGTTGTGGTGCGCTTCGTGCTGATGGCCGTTGTGGGCCCCGCCGTGTCCGTGATGGTCGGAGTGGGCGTCGGCGCCGTCGGGCTGCTTGCCGTGTTCGTGGTGCCCTTGGTGCTCGGCGGGTGGATGTGCCGGCTCACGCTGTCCGGCGTGGTCGCCGTGCGGCTGGTGTCGAGCCTCAGCTGCATCCGCCCGTTGGTGCTCCGTCGACCGCAGCCGCTCCTCGGCCTCGTTCAATGCCGGTACCACGTCGGCCGCAACCGCGAACTCCGCGCGGGCGCGAGGAAACGGCATCTGCCCCCACACGGCCTCGACCGCCACAGCCATCCGCTCATCCGGCGGCCCCGCCACGATCAGCATGTTGGCCTCGGCCGGGTTGAGCGCGGGGCGCCAGCCACGGATGCGTGCCTCACGTTCCGCCGCGATCCGCGCACCCGTGCCGCCCGGTGTCGCGGCGATCAGCGGCCGCACTGGCGTCCGGCGCAGCAGCCACGATGTCAGGTCCACCGGAACACGCCCTCCCGCCACGCGTACCAGACCCCCGCGAACAGCAGCGCGAGGAAGAGGAACATCTCGACGACTGCCGGGGTGCCGACCTCGGAGACGACCAGTGTCCACGGGTACATGAACACCATCTCCATGTCGAAGGCCAGGAAGATCATCGTGATCGTGTACCAGCGCACGTGGTACCGCGAGACGGCGTGCTCGGCGGGCGCGCCACCGGACAGGAACGGCTGTACGTCGCGGGCGGTGGGGGCGAAGCGAATCAGCAGTGATCCGCCGTAGACCGCGGCCACGAGCGCAACCACGGCGACAACGGCCGTCAGCGCACCAGGCACGGCGTCCTCCCGTGGTCGAAGTCGATCTACTAGGCAGCCTAGAGGGCTGGGGCGGGTCCGGCCCGCCGAGGAGCTTTATACCATTACGGGGTAACCCTAACGGACAGGAAGTCGTCGATCAGGTGCGCCAACGCCACCGGCTGGTCCTCGCTGACGAACGGCCCGGTGTTGTCCAGCACTTCCAGCCGCGCCTGTGGCAGCAAGCCGGCCAGCCGGTGGGCGTGATCCAGGGGGAAGAACCGGCGCCGTTCACGTGCCCAGACGATGAGGGTGGGCCGGTCGAAGCCGGCCAGGCCGAGCGCGGCAGCCTGCGTGAATTGCGCATCGATGCCGCGAACGAGCTTGGCGAAGTCCCGGCGGACGCCCGCGAAGCGGCGAAGCGGCTCGGTGTAGGAGCGCATGATCTCGGGCGGGATCGGGTGCTCGGTCAGCCTGCCGAACGCGATCGGCAGCCGCTGGACGACCCGGGAGCGCAGGGTCTGAGCGAGCACGAAGAGCCCGGCCGGGGTGCGGCCGAGCAGCTGCAGGTGCCTGATCGGCGGGGGCAGGAAGTTGTCGAACGCGTCGCAGGGCGTCAGGACGAGCCGGCCGAGCCGCTCCGGACGCCGCGTGGCGACGGTCTGGGCGATCGCGCCACCGGTGTCGTTCGCCACGAGCACCACCTCATCGAGATCGAGCGCGGCGAGGAAGTCGTCGACCAACTCGGCCAAGCCGAACAGGGTGAAGTCCGTACCAGCCCGCATCGGCAACCGGTGGGAGCCCAGCGGCCAGTCCGGCGTGATGCAGCGGTAGCGCTGGGACAGTTCGGGCACGACGTTGCGCCATACGTCACCGTTGGCGACGATGCCGTGCAGGAACACAATCGGCGTGCCGGATCCCCGTTCGCGGTACTCGATGGGGCCGGCAGGCAGGTCGACTCGGTGCGGGATCCCGAGCTGGGTGGAAATCGCCATGTCTTCTCCCGAACGAGTTGGCGTGATTACGGCTGTACGTTGACGGTGACGGTGTGCCAGCCACTCGCGCCGGCGGGGAACGACGGACGCTGGCGGCCGTCCTGGGTTTCACCGGATCGGCTGACAGCACGTGCTTGCACCGCGTGGGTGCCCGGGGGCAGCTCGAGCGTCGTGTGCCAGCGACGCCACGACGTCGGGGCGAGTTCGCGCGCGAGTTCGGTCTTCTGCCACGGTCCGTCGCCGACCCGGACCTCGACGCCGGCCACGCCCTGCGGCGGTGCCCAGGCGACACCGGCGACGGTTACCTCGCGGCCGGAGACCGCGTTCGTCGCGGGTACGTCGATTCGGGCCTGCGGCTGTATCCACGCCGGTTCGTGCGGCCACCCCCGTGGCGACCAGTAATCGGCGTGGGGGGCGGTCGTCAGAGACAGTTCGGTCAGCCACTTCACGCCGGTGTACTGACCGTAGATGCCGGGGACGAAGACGCGAGCGGGGAATCCGTGCTGCGCGGGCAGTGGCCGGCCGTTGAGTCCGATCACGACGTATCCCTGCCACTCGCCGGATCGCAACGGCTCGACGGGAAGTGAGATGGTGAAGCCGTCAACCGCCCGGGTGACCAGCGTGGTCGCCCGGGCCGAGGGGTCGGCTCGCTCGAGCACGGTGCGCAGCGGAACGCCGAGCCAGCGTCCGTTCCCCACCCGCTTGCCGCCCACCGGGTTGTGGATGCACACCATGACCGCGTCGAACTCCTCGGCCTGTTCGGCCAACTCGGCCAAGGACCACTCGCGGGGAGTGCTCACGAGCCCGGTGACCGGCAGCCGCCAGCGTGCGGGGTCGATCAGGGGCGTGCTGAGGTTCACGTCAGTGACGTAGAAATCACCGATCGGGGTGATCAGCGGGGCCAGGCCGGAAACTTTCACGGCACCGTCGTCGGTGGTCGGGGGTGCCTGGTCGAGCCGTCCGGAGTGGATCGTCCTCGCATGTTGCCGACGGCGGCGCGCAAGCAGTCCACGGGCTGCCGTGAGGGCCCCGGCACCGAGCAACGCCCATGCGGTGGCGCCGCGCGGGTTGGCGAGAGCGATGTTGGTCCCGATGGCCGCCACGGCCGCCGAGGTCACCGTGACCGGGACCGACCGCGGCGGACGCCGCAATGCCAGTCCTGCGGTGGCTGCCGCCAATGCGCTGACCGCCGCCGACCGCGCAGGTGCGGGCAATCCGGCCAAGGCCGTCGTCGCCCCGACCGCCGATGCGGCGACGGACAGGCGGATGGCGGGTTTGTCCCGGCTGCCCAGGAGTTCCACGGTCAGGTCCACCACCTGACGAGGGCTCCAGTCGACCACCGACCGGCCGACGCTGTCGATCAAGGATTGTCCGCGCGAGGCGGCCACCAGTTCGCCTGCCCCGAGACCCAGTAATCCCGCGGCGATGGCGCGTCCGAAGTACTTCGCGCGTCGAACGTTGCCGCCCATCCGTCCTCCCGGCTATGAGCTTACGTGTACTGATTCTGATACAGTACTGTATCGTGGACGCCTGGGAAACCCGAATTACCGAGGCGGCCCTCGAACTGCTGGCGGAGGACGGGATGGCGGGCCTCACCGTCGCGTCGATCGCCCGTCGGCTCGGGGCGTCGCGGATGACCTTGCACCGCAAGGGGATCACGCGCGAGCGCATGATCGAGCTGCTCAGTCACCGTGCTGCCGAGGAGTACCAGCGAGCCGTGTGGCCGACCTTGGTTTCATCCGGTACGGGGTTCGAGCGCTTGGATCGGGCGCTCCGTTCGACCTGTCGGGTCGCCGACCCGTGGCGGCACCTTCTGGTCGGCCTGTTCGCTGAGGATGGCGGCATTTTCCATGAGCCGGACCAGGCCACGGCCGAGGAACGGGACCGGGCGGTCGCCACCCGGGCTGTGTTCGTCGAGCCGCTTGCCCGGTTGCTTCAGGACGGCGCGCTGGACGGCAGCCTCCTCGAGGTGGACGACGTGGAGGAAACGGCCACGGTGCTGTTCAACCAGGTGGGCTGGACCTACCTCGCCCTGCGTGTCGGCCAACGCTGGAGCCAGCAGCGGGCCGAAAGCTCCGTGGTCTCGCTGGCACTGGCCGCCTTGAGCGTCTCGCCTGACCGCAGAAGCGGACGGTAGGTCAGCTCAGGGGCTGGCGAACGGTGAAGCTCCGCCCGCCGTCGGGCGAGTAGTGGATGGCCGATTCGGTTGCGATGTAGAGCTCGGAAGGGTTGACGGCCGTGAACGCGCCGGGCGGGCCGGGAGCTTGCCCTTGGCGTGTCCAGGTGTCGCCGCCGTCCGTGCTGAGGTAGATGGTGTTGTTGGGGTCGGACCCGAGCAGGGTGCCGGCCGCGGGCCACTCCACGAAGACCAGGTCCGGGGCGTCGGGCAGAGGCGTGAAGGTCGCGCCGCCGTCCGTGCTCCGGGCCAGGCCGTCGGCGGTGTTCGCGATCAGGACTTCGGGTCGCGCCGGGTCGACCGCGAAATCCCGCAGGGCGAGCCGGGCCCGGGGTTCCCAGCTCCGCTTGTCCGCACTGGTCAGAATCTGACGGCTTTGACTGTCGTACCCGAACACGACGTCGTGCTTGGCCTCCAAGGCGTGAAAGTCGGCCGCGCCGCCGAGGGAGAGGTTTCGCCAGGTCTGACCGGCGTCCGTGGTCTCGATCAGACCGAGGTGTGGCGCGGCGTTGGTCGGTGTTCCGGGATGGCCGCTGGCGAGGAAGTGGCCAGGTCCGACGACGGTGAAGCCCATGACGTCCTGGACGGGGCCGACGCGTTCCGGTGCACCGCCTGGCGGCAGCTTGAACAAACCATAGTGGCTGGCCGCGTACAGCATCCCGTCCGCGGGATCGACGCCGAGGCCATGCACGTGAGCCAGCGTGGCCTCGCTCGGTGAGGTACCACCTCCGACGGCGGTCGGCGGAGCGCCGCAGGCCGCCGTCGCCAAGACTGCGACCGCGAGCAGGAGCTTCTGGTACAGGCGTGAGCGCATGCCGACCTTTCCTAAGGCAAGTTACTAGAGATCTTAGTAGTTGCTGCTCGGGGCTCTCGTCCGGGCCGCGGGGGAAGCAGCTTGGCGGCGGGTCTGCACAACCATGGTGATCAGCGTCGGCCGGTGATGTCCGGGTCCCATCGTCGCCATGTCATCGTTTCGCAACAGAGTCGCCGCGGTTGGTGAACTCCCGCCATAATCGGCCGGGTGCCGACTGTGCTGTTGCTCGAGGACGCCCCGGCTGTCCGGGAAGGACTGTGCCTGGGCCTGGGCAGGCACGGTCACGACGTCGAACCCGCCGCGGACGGCGAACGCGGCCTGGCCCTGCTCGGTGCCCGCCGGCCGGACCTCGTGCTGCTCGACGTGATGCTGCCGAGCATCGACGGGTTCGGTCCGGTGTGACCGGACGAGTTCCCTTGCGGCTGCGGGGAATCCGCACGCGGCTCGTGCTGATCATCAGTCTCGTCGTCGTCGCGATCGTCGGCGCCACCGGGGTCAACTACCTCGCCGCCCGCCGCACGGTGCTCGCCGCCAAGCAGGACCAGGAGATGGCGCGCCTGCGCGACGCGATCGACACCCTCGCCCCCGACCTGTCGATGCCGCCGGACCGCGACACGCTGAACGAGATCATCCGCACGGTCGCGGGCGGTGGCGTCGCCGTCTACGGCACGCTCGTCTCCGACCTCGGACGGCCCGCGAGCGAGATCCCGCCCGAGCTGGCCGCCCGGGTCCGCGCCGAGCAACGGGTGGTGTTCCAGCGCATCGACTACTTCGGCACCCCGACCCTCGTCGTCGGCATGCCCGTGCTGACCTACGACACGACCTACCGGCGCGTGCCGACCGGTCTCGAGGTGTACCAGTGGGTATTCGCTCGCGGCCGAGCAGCAGCAGATCAGCGAGTTCGCCTTCAACGGCTGGCGCACGGCCGCCGTCGCCGTGCCGCTGGCGGTGATCCTCGCGTGGCTGGCCGCGGGCGCGGTGCTGCGGCCGGTGCGCCGTCTGCGCGACGGCGCCCGCAGCCTGGCGCGCGGGGAACTGTCCACCCGGCTGCCCGAACGCGGCGCCGACGAGCTCGCCGACCTGGCGCGCACCTTCAACGAAACCGCCGCCAGTCTCGAACGAACGGTGGGGGAGCTGCGCCGCATGGATGCCGACGCGCGCCGCTTCGTCGCCGACGTGTCGCACGAGCTGCGCACACCGCTCGCCGCGATGACCGCGGTGACCGAGGTGCTCGACGAGGAAGGCGCGCACCTGCCCGGCGACACCGGCACGGCCAGCCGTCTGGTCAGCGCCGAGACCCGCAAACTGGCGCGGCTCGTCGACGACCTCATCGAGATCTCCCGCTTCGACAACGGGCGGGCCCGCATGGACCGGCGGGAAGCCGACCTGGGCGAGCTGATCGCGGCGACCCTGCGCAGCAGGCACTGGGACGACGCGGAAACCGACCTGCCGCACGGGATCGTCGCCGAGGTCGACGCACGGCGCTTCGACGTGATCGTCGCCAACCTCGTCGGCAACGCGCTGCGGCACGGCGCGCCACCGGTCCGGGTGCGGCTGTCCACCGACGGCGGGGAGGTCGTCATCGCGGTCACCGACCGCGGCCCCGGCCTGCCGGACGACGTGCTGCCGCACGTGTTCGCCCGTTTCTACAAGGCCGACACCGCGCGGTCGCGCTCCGAGGGCAGCGGCCTCGGGCTGTCCATCGCGGAGAAGAACGCCGGCCTGCACGACGGAACCATCGAAGCGGGCAACCAGCCGGGCGGCGGTGCCCGGTTCGTGTAGCGGCTGCCGCGGGCAGAGGTGCGGACGTGAGGCGGGTGTGCTCGATGATCGACATCGCCTGGGCCGCGTGCGTGGGCCAGGTCACCTTCGACGTACCCTCCCGAACCGCGAGGTTCTGCTCGACGCGGTCATCGACCGGGCCATGACCGAAACCGACGAGGCTCTCACGTCTCTGCTGGATAAGGCGCCAACGGCCGAAGCGCTCGCGCGGCTGGTGCGGACGTCCTGGGCGGTACTCGAGCGCCATCGCAAGCTCCACTCGGTTGCCATGACCGTGCCGGGCCCCGAGAGTCTGCGCTGGCGGCACGACATGGCCTTTCAGCACGTCGACCGCCTGATCGTCCGGGGGCAGGACGAGGCGGCCTTTCGCCGCGACCTGCCACGCTGCCGCCGCCGAGGTTCCCGAGGTACTCACCGCCACGCTGCTGTCGCGCCTGACCGTCAAGTAGGTCCAGGGATGGAAAAGCGGCCGACGTCCACGACACCTATGCTGTGGACGCCGACCGCCGGCTGTTCAGTTGTGGTTCGCGCGATCAGTTGACCGTGACCGGTTCCTTGACCGCCGCCTCCCTGGCGCTGGCGGAGGCCGGCGCGTCGGTGATGGCGCTGCGGAAGCCGCGCAGCCGCAGGCTGTTGCTCACCACGAACACCGAGCTGAACGCCATCGCGGCGCCGGCGATCATCGGGTTGAGCAGGCCCGCCGCGGCCAGGGGGAGTGCCGCGACGTTGTAGGCGAAGGCCCAGAACAGGTTTCCCTTGATCGTGCGCAGTGTGCGCCGGGACAACCGGATCGCGTCGGCTGCCACCCGCAGGTCGCCGCGGACCAGGGTCAGGTCGCTCGCCTCGATCGCGACGTCGGTGCCGGTGCCCATGGCGAGGCCGAGGTCGGTCTGGGCGAGTGCGGCGGCGTCGTTGACTCCGTCGCCGACCATCGCCACCACCTTGCCCTCGCTCTGCAGGCGCTGGACCACGTCCACCTTGTCCTTGGGCAGGACCTCGGCGATCACCTCGTCGATGCCGACCTCGGCGGCGACCGCCTTCGCCACCGCCTCGTTGTCCCCGGTGAGCAGGACCGGTGTGAGCCCGAGTTCGCGCAGCTGGCGGATCGCTTCGGCGGAGGTGGGTTTGACGGTGTCGGCGACCACCAGCACCGCCCGCGCCCTGCCGTCCCAGCCGACGGCGACTGCCGTCTTGCCCTCCTGCTCGGCCGCGGCCTTGGCCTCGGCGAGAGCGGGGGACAGGTGCTGGCTCCAGTCCTCCAGCAGCGCGGTGCGGCCGACGAGGACGGCGTTGCCGTCGACGATCCCCTGCACGCCGAGGCCTTCGATGTTGGTGAAGTCCTCGACCGCCGGCAGGTCGCCGACCTTGTCCTGGGCGCCCTTCGCGATGGCCTGGGCGATCGGGTGCTCGGAGGAATTCTCCAGCGCTCCAGCCAGGCGCAGCACCTCCGCGGTGTCGACGCCGTCGGCGGTGTGCACCTCGGTCAGGGCCATCTTGCCGGTGGTGACGGTGCCGGTCTTGTCGAGCACGATCGTGTCGACGCGGCGGGTGGACTCCAACACCTCCGGGCCCTTGATCAGGATGCCCAGCTGGGCGCCCCGGCCGGTGCCGACCAGCAGCGCCGTGGGGGTGGCCAGGCCCAAGGCGCACGGGCAGGCGATGATCAGCACCGCCACCGCCGCGGTGAACGCCGCGGACACCGTGCCGCCCGCGCCCAGCCAGAACGCCAGGGTCCCGGCGGCGAGGGCGATGACGATCGGCACGAACACCGCCGAGATCCGGTCCGCCAGCCGCTGGACGGCGGCCTTGCCGGTCTGCGCTTCCTCGACCAGCTTGGCCATCTGCGCCAGCTGGGTGTCCGCGCCCACCCGGGTGGCCCGCACGACGAGCCGTCCGCCGGAGTTCACGGTCGCGCCGGTGACCGCGTCGCCCGGGCCGACCTCGACCGGGACGGATTCGCCGGTGAGCATGCTCGCGTCGACCGCGGAACTGCCCTCGTCGATCACGCCGTCGGTCGCGATCTTCTCGCCGGGCCGGACCACGAAGCGGTCACCCACCGCCAGCTGCTCGACCGGGATCCGCTCCTCCCGGCCGCCGCGCAGCACGGCCACGTCCTTGGCACCGAGTTCGAGCAGCGCCCGCAGCGCCGCGCCGGCCCGCCGCTTGGAGCGGGCCTCGAAGTAGCGGCCGGCCAGGATGAACGTGGTCACCCCGGCCGCGACCTCGAAGTAGATGTTGCCGTCCCCGCTGATCCGCTGAATGGTCAGCTCGAACGGGTGCGTCATGCCCGGCACCCCGGCGCTGCCGAACAGCAGCGCGTAGAGCGACCAGGCGAACGCGGCCAGCGTCCCCATCGAGATCAGCGTGTCCATCGTCGCCGCGCCGTGGCGCAGGTTCGCCCACGCCGCCTTGTGGAACGGCCAGGCGGCCCACCCGATCACCGGTGCGGCCAGCGTCAGCGAGATCCACTGCCAGTAGGTGAACTGCAGCGCCGGGACCATCGCCAGCACGATCACCGGCGCCGACAGCACCAGCGAGCCGATCAGCCGCTGCCGCAGCGAGCGGGTCGGGTCCTCCTCGGCGGCGTCCTGCTCGGCCTGCGGTTCCGCCGTCTTCGGCTGGGGCACCGCCGCCGAATAGCCCGCCGCCTCGACCTGGGCGACCAGCGTGGCCGGATCCAGATCCGCCGGGAAGCTGACCTTCGCCTTCTCGGTGGCGTAGTTGACGGTCGCGGTGACCCCGTTGAGCTTGTTCAGCTTGCGCTCGATCCGCATCGCGCACGAGGCGCAGGTCATGCCGCCGATCGCCAGCTCGATGTCGCGCTGCTCCTCGGTCCTCACCGAGTCGGACAAATTGGAAGTCATCGTCGTGTTCCCTTCCTCGATCACGAGCTCAGCCGTGGCCGCCGTGGCCGTCATCCGCCGGCGCCGGTGGTGACATCGGTGGTTGTGCCTGTGCGAGGGGAGCGCCTTGGCTGGGGACGGTGAACTCGGCGGTGTGAACCTTGCCCTCGTGCTGGAAGTCGAGGAAGAGCCGGTAGATGCCGGCGGACGGGACTTCCGCGTAGAAGGTGACGCTGGGCCCGGGCTTCGTGGTCCCGTCGCCCGGCGAGCCGTCTGGGTGAACGTGGAGGTAGGCCAGGTCGCCTTCGCGCAGCGCCACCAGGTGCCCGTAAGCGGCGAGGTAGGGCTGCAGGTCGGTGACCTCACGGCCGTCCTTGGTGACCGTGAGCGTCACCTTCGACGTCTGCCCGGGCATCAGCTGACCGTCGAAGCGGACCTGGTACCCATCCACCTCGGCCACCCGCGAGGGCTCGTGGCTGACCGGCCGGAAGTCGCCGGCCGCGACGAGGTCGACACCCAGCGTCGTCGCCTCGCCACCCGTGGCCTTGAAGTCGGCGAAGGCGCGGTAGCTGCCCGCGTCGGCGACGTTCAGCGGCACGGTCCAGGTGCCGTCGGCCGTCATCTCCGGGTGGACGTGCTGGAACCCGGCGGTGTCGCGACGCACCACGATCAGGTGCATGCGCTTGTCGTGCTCGACGTCGAACGCGGTGACCGCGCTCCCGTCGGGCCCGGTGATCCGGAAGGAGAACTCGTTGGTGGTCCCGGTGGTCAGCGTCGTGCGGGTGGGCGTGAGGGTGTAACCGCCCCTGGACGACGCCAGCCCCGCGGGCTGGTCGGGTTGCGTGGCCTCCGCGACAGTGCCGCTGTGGCTGTCCCCGTGCGCGGCGTCCTCGGCGCCGAGCGTGCCAGCTTCGCTGGTGACGGGACCGACAGCGGTGCCGATCGCCCAGCCGCCCCCGGCGACCAGGGCGAGCGCCGCACCGTAGGCGGAGAGCTTCCCTGCAGTGTTCATGACATTCCTGTCCTCGGGCTGCCGCTACGCGGTCAGCTGGTAACCGGCTTCTTCGACGGCGGCGCGGACCGCGTCGGTGGTGAGCTCGTGCTCGCTGGTGACGGTGACCCGTCCGGTGGGCAGGTCGACGGCCACGTCGGTGACGCCGTCGATCTCCCGGACCTCCTCGGTCACCGAGCGCACGCAGTGCTCGCAGGTCATGCCGGTCACGGTGTAGGTCTGCTCGCTCATGGCTCTCCTTCTTCCGGTCGTCAGGAACGGACCAGCCGGGCGATGGCTTCGCTGGCCTCGCGCACCTTCGCGTCGGCCGTGTCGCCGCCGACGGCGATCGCTTCGGCCACGCAGTGCTTGAGGTGCTCGTCCATCAGGCCCAGCGACACCGACTGGAGGGCTTTCGTGGCCGCGGCGATCTGGGTGAGCACGTCGATGCAGTACTCGTCGTTCTCGACCATCCGCTGCAGGCCCCGGATCTGCCCTTCGATCCGGCGCAGCCGGGTGAGGTAGCCGTCCTTGTCGCTGGTGTAGCCCCGCATCGTTCCTTCTCCTCACGTCGGCCCGGGTGGCGCCGACACCGAGATTTATACCCTAGGGGGGTACCGTAGTCAAACGACGGGGTGTGGCACGTTTCCACAGTGGAATGACTGGCCGTCGGCCGTCACTGGATCCGGGTGGCGATGCCCGGGTAGTCGAGGATGAGGCCGTGCCGGTCGTAGGTCAGGCGGCAGGTGAAGTCGAATCGCGGCGCGGCGTAGTCGTAGTGCTCGTCGTCCGACCGGGAGTAGGTCTGGTCCAGGCGGTCCACCGCGAGCCCGACCGCGCGGACGTACGCGGCCGGCGCCGGGACCGCACTCCCGGCCGGGAACCGCAGCCGGTGCACGGGGAAGGTGTTGGTCATCGCCGAGGCCTCCAGGTCGAGGTCCAGGCAGCCCTGCAACTGGGGCGCAGGGGCGCCGTCCACCTGCCAGTGACCGTCACCGTCGGCCTCGATCAGCCTGACCTGGGTGGCAGCGCCGCTGCGGCCGGTGATCCGCGCGGACCTGGTCCGCCACGACTCGTCGAGGTGGATCACGTAGTCGACGATCCAGGACTCGCCGTCCTCGGTGGCGGTGGTGACGCCCTCCACCCGGACCCCGCCACGCTCCTCGGCGAAGAACGCGACTTCGAACCCGGCGCGGGCCCCCTCGTGCCGCCAGGACGCGACCGGGGGCAGAGAAGCGAACGACATCGGCAACCTCCGTGCGGTCGATGCTGGGACAACTGCCCGTCACGCCAGGCGGTTCGCGATCGCGCCGCCGCTCGGCCCGAGGTGGACTCAGGGGCCTGTCGGGTGTGCGGTGGATCTCGCCGCCGGCCTCCCGGCCGGCGTGAACATGGTGCGCGGGGTCGTCATCGGCTCGAGCCGGCACTACCTCTGGGCGTCACCCCGCCGCGCGAGAGTCCCGTTCTGCACGGGCGGCGGGCATGGGAAGTCCCGGCACAGGTAAGCGACTGTGACTTGCAGCCCCAGGTGAGTTTGGCCATGACCTGCAGGGTGGGGTTGCCGGTTCCGCGCTCGATCTCACCGATGTAGCCGAAGTCGACGCCCGTGATGTCGCGCAGGCCGACCATGCTGATCTTCTGCCGGTTCCGCTCAGCGCGGAGGTTTCTGCCGAAGGCCCTGCGTACGGCGTTCCAGGTGTCGTCGGTGTCCCGCCCCGCGGTGCGGTCATCGCTGCTCACTGGATCCCTCCAGGGTTTCGTGGCGGCCGAGCAGGCCGCCGGCGATCAGGTCCGCCAGTTCCCGCGCGGTGCGGGCCTGGCTTTCCCGCGTCACGGGCTGCGCCCGGCCCAGCCGGTGCGCCAGGGGGAGTTGCACCAGGGCGGCTACGGGGCTGATCACGGCGAAGAACAGCACGTCGATGGGCACCCGAGGCATCCGGCCGGCAGCCATGAGGCGTTCGACGGCCGGGATCAGCGGCGCGAGCGTCGGCTCGACGTAGCGCTCGTACAGGTAGTCCAGGCGCTCGGACTCGCGGCTGAACTCGTCGGCCAGCAGGCGACCGAGCAGCGGCGCCTCGACGGCGGCCTGGTAGAAGTGCACGATCACGGCGCGCACCAGGTCCGCGTCGTCGGCCTCGGCGTCGAGCAGCTGTTCGCGTTCACGCTGGTCGCCTTCGAGCGCCGCGTCCACCACGGCGCGCCAGAAGCCGGCCTTCGACCCGTAGCGGTCGTTGATGAAGTTGTGGCTGACGCCCAGCCGTCGGGCGAGTTCGCGGGCCGAGGTCCGGTCGTAGCCGAGCTCGGCGAAGGCCTCCATCCCGCGGCGCAGGATCTCGGCCTCCGCGGGCACCGGGCGCGCGCCCGCTCCGGGACGCCCCGGCCCGCGCACCGTGCTCGTTCCCGTTCCACTTGCCGCCATCGCCCCATTCTCCCGACCGCCTCCACCCCGTTCGAGGGGCCCGGCTTGACACCTGTCAGATTACGCCTAATCTGACAGGTGTCAGAAAGCGCGAGAGGAAGCCGATGCCGAACTCCACACCCGACATTCCGGTGCCCGACCTCGCCGGCAAGCTCGCCGTGGTCACCGGGGCCAGTGACGGCGTCGGCCTGGGACTGGCGGCCAGGCTGGCCGCCGCGGGGGCGGAGGTCGTCATGCCGGTCCGCAACCCGCGCAAAGGTGAGGCCGCGATCGCGAAGATCCGCCGTCCGCAACCCGGCGCCCAGCTCTCCCTGCGCGACCTGGACCTGTCCGCATTGGACTCGGTCGCCGGGCTGGCGGACGAGCTGATCGCCGAGGGGCGGCCGATCCACATCCTGGTCAACAACGCCGGCGTGATGACGCCACCCCACCGGCAGACCACAAAGGACGGTTTCGAGCTGCAGTTCGGCACCAACCACCTCGGGCACTTCGCCCTGGTGGCCCGGCTGCTGCCGCTCCTGCGCGCGGGGCGGGCCCGGGTCGTCTCGCAGATCAGCATCGCCGCCGACCAGCACGGCATCAACTGGGACGACCTCCAGTGGGAGCGGAAGTACCACGGCAACCGGGCCTACAGCCAGTCCAAGATCGCGTTCGGCCTGTTCGGCCTCGAACTCGACCGGCGCAGCCGGGACGGCGGCTGGGGCATCACGAGCGCCCTGTCCCACCCCGGCGTGACGCCGACGAACCTGCTCGCCGCGCGCCCGGAGGTCGGCCGCGCCCGCGACACCACGCTGGTGCGGTTCATCCGCGCCCTGTCCGCGCGTGGAATCCTGGTCGGCACAGTGGATTCCGCGCTGCTGCCCGCGCTGTACGCCGCCACGTCGCCCGCCGCGGAGGGCGGACGGCTCTACGGGCCGAGCGGCTTCCGCCACCTGTCCGGCCCGCCTGCCGAGCAGAAGCTGTACTTCCGCCTGCGCAGCGACGCCGACGCCCGCCGGATCTGGCAGATCTCGGAGGAGCTGACCGGCCTCGCCGTGCCGGCCGCGTGAGCCGGGCACTGGCGTCCCGGTCAGGCGGCGTCGAAGTCCACCGAACGGCCGAGCGCCGCCCACTTCGCGTCCTCGGCGACCAGCTTCGCCATCCTCTCGCGGATGATCTCCACGCCGTCCGAGCCCAGCACGAGGTGCAGGGGCGGCTCGTCCATCTCGGCGACGTGCAGCAGCACGCGCGCTCCCTTGGCCGGGTCGATCGGCTCCATGTCGCGGTGGCCGCGCAGGTGCTCGAACACCGGCTCGTACCGCTCGTGGTGGGGCCGCATCGCCATCGACGGGTCAGACCAGCCGGTCCGCCAGGTCCTTCACACGCCGATGTCGCGGGCGGTCGCCACCACCCGGTGGCCCGCGATGATCCCGGTCGCGGCGCGGAAACCGGCCGCTCGCGAGGGAGTGCGGGCGGTTCATCTCGGCGGCGAGGTGGGGGTTGCACAAGCCGCCGTTGCTGCGGTCCTTCGAGGCGGCCGCTGCCGTCCTGGCGAGCTGCTCCGGAGGGTGGTCAGCGGCGCACGCGCGAGCGGATGCCGTCCAGCAGCAGTTCGATTCCCTGCTCGAAGTCGCCGGGACCGCCGGGTTCCCGGTCGATCGCCCCGGCGCTGGAGGCCTGCAGCGCCGCCTGTTCGTCCGCCGTGTGGCCGAAGACCAGGTGCAGCAGCGCCCGGGTGCCGACGTCGACGAGGTCGTCCGGCAGGCCGCCGTCGCGCAGGGCCTCCCGCAGCTGCGCAGCCGGTTCGCCCGCGCCGAGGCCGAAGGTGTGCGCGGTGGCGACCACCTCGGCGCCGTCCCGGTAGGCCAGCATCGCGTCGCGCAGTTCGGCGCAGATCTCCACCGCCCGCTGGTCCCACTCGGCGGCCCGGCGTTCACGCTTGCCGCGTTCGAGGATCTCGTCGGCGACCGCGGCCAGCAGCGTCTGCTTGTTCGGCACGTGGTGGTAGAGCGCGCTCGGTTGCAGCCCGAGTTCGGCGGCCAGCCGGCGCATGGTGAGCGACTCCAGGCCGTACTCGTCGAGGACCTCGATCGCACGCTCGACGACATCGCGCCGCTGGTAGCGCACGCCGGACTCCTCCCGTTGACCTGTTCGCGGCGCCCAGTGTACCGTCAGCGCCGCTCACCCGAACACCGTTCAGGTTGTAATCGAATAGTCACTCTGAGTCAGGAGAAAGTGGATGGGCTCCAGGTTCGAGCAGCTCGCCGACGCGGTCCTCGCCGGGGTACCCGCCGGGCCCGGCGACGCCCTCGCCGTGCTGGGCGCCGACGACGCCGAAGTGCTGTCCGTCGTCACCGCGGCGGGCAGGCTGCGCCGCGCGCACTTCGGCAACACCGTCAAGGTCAACTACCTGGTGAACCTGAAGTCCGGTCTGTGCCCGGAGAACTGCAACTACTGCTCCCAGGCGCTCGGCTCCGCGGCGCCCATCCTCAAGTACTCCTGGCTGTCCACGGAGGAGGCCCTCAAGCAGGCCGGCGCCGGGATCTCCGGTGGCGCCGGGCGGGTGTGCCTGGTCTCCTCCGGGCGCGGACCGTCCAACCGGGACATCGACCGCGTCGCCGAGATGGTCGGGGCGCTGAAGGCCGAGCACCCGGACGTCGAGGTCTGCGCCTGCCTCGGCCTGCTCTCCGACGGGCAGGCCGAGCGCCTCGCCGACGCCGGGGTGGACGCCTACAACCACAACATCAACACGGCCGAGAGCCACCACCACAACATCGTCCAGACCCACACCTACGCCGATCGGGTGGACACCGTGGAGAAGGCGAAGCGCGGCGGGCTGTCGCCCTGCTCGGGACTCATCGCCGGGCTGGGGGAGACCGACGAGCAGCTGGTCGAAGCGCTGTTCGCGCTCAAGGAGCTGGACGCCGACTCGATCCCGGTCAACTTCCTGATGCCCTTCGACGGCACCCCGCTGGCGGACACGTGGGAGCTGTCCCCGTTGCGGTGCCTGAAGATCCTGGCCATGGCGCGGTTCGTCTGCCCGGACAAGGAGATCCGCATCGCGGGCGGCCGCGAGATGCACCTGCGTTCGATGCAGCCGCTCGCGCTGCACGTCGCCAACTCGATCTTCCTCGGCGACTACCTCACCTCCGAGGGGCAGGCCGCCGAGGCGGACCTGGAAATGATCCGCGACAACGGTTTCGTCGTGCTCGGCTCCGAAGAGGACATCGCGGCACGGGGACCCGTCGACCCGGCGATCCGGCGGCGCGGCGCGGGCACCGCCGTCGTCCCCAACGCGTGATGACACCCGCCGAACTGCTCGCGTTCGACCGCGGGCACCTGTGGCACCCGTACACCTCGATGACCGATCCGGCCCCGGTGCGGCTGGTCACCGGCGCGTCCGGCAGCCGGATCACCGTCGACGGCGCCGGGGAGGTGGTCGACGGCATGGCGTCGTGGTGGTCGGCGATCCACGGCTACCGGCACCCGGTGCTCGACGAGGCGGCGCGGCGCCAGCTGGCGACGATGTCGCACGTGATGTTCGGCGGTCTCACCCACGAGCCCGCCGTCGAACTCGCGGCGCGGCTGGTCGACCTCACCCCGGCCGGGCTGGAGCACGTGTTCCTCGCCGACTCCGGCTCGGTGAGCGTCGAGGTGGCGATGAAGATGGCGCTGCAGTACCAGCGCGGAACCGGCCACCCGGAGCGGACGCGGTTCCTCACCGTTCGCGGCGGCTACCACGGCGACACCTTCGACTGCATGAGCGTGTGCGACCCGGACGGCGGCATGCACGCGATGTGGTCGGGAGTGCTGCCGGAGCAGGTGTTCGGCGACCGCCCGCCCCGGTCCGAAGTGGACGTCTCCGGGTGGGCGGCGGGCTTCCGCGCGCTCGCGGCCGAGCACGCCGGACGGCTGGCCGGGCTGATCGTGGAGCCCCTGCTGCAGGGCGCCGGCGGCATGCACCCCTATCCGGCGAGCTGTCTGCCGGTCTTCCGGGAGGTGGCCGACGAGCACGGGCTGGTGCTGATCTTCGACGAGATCGCCACCGGTTTCGGCCGCACCGGCACGCTCTTCGCCGCCGACGCCGCGGGCGTGGCGCCGGACGTGATGTGCGTCGGCAAGGCCCTCACCGGCGGTTACCTGTCGCTGGCCGCCACCCTGTGCACGACCGAGGTCGCCAGGGGACTGTCGGCCGGCGACTCCGGTGTGCTCATGCACGGGCCCACGTTCATGGGCAACCCGCTGGCCTGCGCGGTCGCCAGCGCCAGCCTGGACCTGCTGACCAGTGTGGACTGGCGCGCCGACGTGCGCCGGATCAACGCGGGATTGCAGGCGCTGCACAGGATCGAGGCGGCCGACGTGCGGGTGCTCGGCGCGGTCGGCGTGGTCCAGCTGGACCACCCGGTCGACGTGGCCAAGGCGACCGAGGCGGCGCTGGCGGAGGGCGTGTGGCTGCGGCCGTTCCGCGACCTGATCTACACCATGCCGCCGTACGTGTGCACCGACGACGACATCGCCACGATCTGCCGTGGCATCGCGGCCGCGGCGGCGGTCGCATGAGCTGGGCGGAGTGGCTCGCCACGCAGCGCGCCGCGCGAGAGGCCGCCGGCCTGCTGAACAGCTGGATCCACGAGTTCTGCGCGTTGC
>NZ_JBEXTX010000048.1:0-52893 GCF_040614175.1 Amycolatopsis sp. NPDC006131 | reverse complement strand
CATCTGGGCACTGCTGCGCGACGGCCGCGAATTCCACCACTCACCGCCGCCCATCAGCCCTACAGCTGCTTGACACGATCATTGAGACTCCTCGTCCTCCTGGCTGGTGCCCGGCCGGATGGAGCCGAGGAACCGGCGGAAGTCCTCCGCGAGTTCCCCGGCCCCGGTCGTGGCCATCACGAACCGCAGCACGGCGCGTTTGCCGTGGTCGTCGACGTCGTGCAGCGCGAGGAACGCCTGGCACTGCACGACCTCCGCCGCGCCCGGTGCGCGGACGCGCAGGACCTGCGCGAGCCCTGGCGAGCCGGCCGCGCCGACTTCCGCCCGGCGCAGCACCTCGACGACGGCGCCGGACTCGCGCAGGTCACGCACCGACTCGGCGGCGATCTCGGGCAGGCTCGCGCCGTCCGGCCGGAACCCGCCGGCGGCGGCGATGACCGCGGCCGGTTCGGACCGCACGCAGGCCACCGTCCCCAGTGGACAGCCGGTCTCCGACGGCCCGGGGGCCCGCCACCCGGGCGGAACGGCGAACCCGACGGGGAACGGCATGCTCGTGAACACGGTGGGGCTCCTCGATGCGCTAGTAGAAGGTGGGGGAGGGGATCGCGGGGCCGGGGTTGCGGAATCCATCGGCGATCGCCGATCCCAGATCGGCGAGCGTCCGGCCCGCCCGCTCCGGATCGATGACGATGTGCCCCTCCACCTTCCCGCCGATCCCGAGCGCGGCGCCGATCTTGCCGCCGATCACCCAGTCGCCGTCCTTGTTCTCGCCGAAGGTGACGCCACCCTCGATCCCGAGCCCGAGGATCCCCTCGGCCCGGCCGCTCGCGCCGATCCCGCCGTACTCGGCGATCCCGCCGACACCCGCGCGCGCCCCGATCGAACCGCCGGCCTCCCCGCCGAAGAACCGCGACCCGACATCGAGTTTCGCCTTGCCCTCCAGGCCCACCGAGGCGTTGACGTCACCCAGCGCGGTGACGTCGCCGACGGTGCCGCGCGCGACCAGTGACGCTCCGGCTCCCCACGCGGCCTTGCCTTCGAACCGGCCCGCCTTCGGGGTCGGGGTGTCCAGGTACTCGGTGTACCACCCGCCCTGGTCCGGCAACTGGTCGCTGCGCCACGCCGTGGCGTCGGCCGTGACCTGGACGGGCACGTCCCGGCCGGCGAGTTCCAGCCGGCGCTGCCCGGAATCGAGCTGGATGGACGCGTCCCGCACCGCGTCGTAGTTCACGGTCGCCGACGGATCGGTCAGCTTGCTGCGCTGGGCGTGGTCGCCGGTCTTGTTCGCCCCGGACAAGCGCTCGCGCCATCCGGCCTTCCCCTCCGCGACGGTGGTTTCCAGCCGGTGCGCGCGCTCCACCGGTCCCCGTTCGTACTGGACCGGCGTGACGTGCCAGCCCTGGTCCCGGAGGGCTTGGCCGACCTGCTCCGTCGGCTCGCGCAGCGCCCCGAACGCCTGCTCGGTGCCGCGCATGAACCGCTCGCCGGCCTGGCGCATCAGTTCCACGCCCTGGTCGATCACCTCCCGGTCGCGGGTGATCGCGTCGCGGGCAACGCGGTTCTGAGTGGCGTCGCTCTCCGGCGGGGGCAAGGTCGCGCCCGCCAGCTCGTAAACCGGGTTGTCCTGGTCGACCGCGCGCACCCGCGTATCGCGGACGCCGTCGTGGATGCGCGCGCCTTCGTCGAGGTACCGGCCGAGTGCGTCCATGCCGTCGCCGAGCGCGGCGGCGTCGGCTGCCTGGGCGTTCACCTGCTCGCTGTGCCGTTGCCCTGCCGGATCTTGCCACTGGCCATCGCCGGCCGCGCGGGTGGTGTTCTCGGCGGTGCCCCGCAGGTCCTCCCCGGCCCGCGCGGCCCGGTCGCGCGCCTCACCCAGCGCGCCGGTGTCGGCGTCGGACAGCGGATTCTCCCCGAAGACGCGCTTGCCGAGTTCGCCGCCGGGAGAATCACCCGGAGCGGAGTTGTCGTCGCGGGCCGGTGCCTGCCGGCCCGGCTCGCTCCGGGGTTCTTCCTGGCCGGAGGTTTGGGCCGATGCGGGCTCGGCCCGTTCCGCCGGTGCGTCCTTGGCTGGTTCCGCCGACGCGGGCTCGGACGATTCCGGTTCGGACGATGCCGGCCCGGCCGGTTCCGCGGGGGCGGGCTCGGCCGCGGGGGCGGGCTCGGCGGGTTTCGCCGGTGCGGCCTCGGCCGGTGCGCTGCCGCCGTTTCCTGATGACTCGGGCACCTCTGCACTCCCCTGAAGCGTCGCCGGTCTGTCCGGAGTCTCGGTGTTTTCAGTGTCGCGGCCGCGGGAGGGGCACAGTGGACGGTGACCTGTTCCGGCCACGCGGCGGCCTGGCGGGACAGCGACCCGGGACGGTCACGGCGGGAAGTCCTCGGCGCCGCCGCTGGGCACGAGGCCGGTGTGGTCCTGGTTGAACACGACCAGTTTCCCGCCGCGGATGGCCTGCTCGATCACGGCCCGGACGTCGGCGTCGGTGGCCTGCGGTCCCAGCTCCGTCGCGATCCGGCGGCCGATCTCGTTGTTGTAGAGGTCCATCGCCTCCTGCCGTTCCGCGAACAGCGGGGGCTGCCCGTCGACCGGGTCGTCGGGCCGGCGCTCGTGCGCGGTGCCGACCTGCTCGGCCGAATTCTCGCCGAACTCCCTGGTCATCAGCGCGTTCCAGTAGGCGTGGCGGAACGCGTCGCGATGGTTGTCGCCGGTGCCCTCGCGGCCGCCCGCCGGTCCGGAACCGTCGGGATCCGGGAAGCTCTGCTCGCCCGCGGCGGTGGCGTCCTCCGAGATCTCCCAGTGGCGCCAGGAGTTGGCCGGGTTCACCCTCATCGGGTCGATCATCGGCAGGCCCCTGGGGTCCCGCAGGGCGCTCGCCAGCACCTCGCTGGGCACCACCTGCTTGCCCATGACCTCGATCGTCTCCTCGTCCTCGGTCTGGTAGCCGCGCAGCAGCTCCTCGTCCGTGGGCGGCCTGGGAAGGTTCGCGACGAGGCCGTCGCGGCCCGCCTGGTCGAGCACGCGCTGGGCGTGGTCGAGGTCGCCGGCGGCGTCCGGCCCGGCGCCGCCGGGTTGGGGCGCCGGGTGACCGGGGTCCGGAGTCCCCGGCGGTTCCTCCGCTCCGGCGAGGCGGACGTTCGCCCAGTCCGCGTCCACCTGCCGTTGGGTCGCGGTGCGCACTTGCAGGTTCGCCTCACGCGCGGTCTGCTTGACCCGCTCGGTGGCGAGGTCGGCCTCGGGGCCGGGGCCCATCGTCGCGTGGGCGAGCCGCGCGTCGTCGTCCGCCTGCCGCGCCTCGGCCTCCATCTGGGACCGGGCGCGTGTGTAGGCTTCCCGCGTCTTGTTCAACGTGGCGGACACGGTCTGCGCGTCCTGAGCGACCTCGTCGGTCTCCCGCACGGCGGACCCGGTGCGCTCGGACATGGCGGCGCCGCTGTCGTCCGGCCACGCGCCGGGCAGCTCCCGCGTCGCGCCCCGGGCTTCCTCGCCGGTCTGCCGGGCCCGCTCGGCGACGGGTTCCCACCCCTCGTGCGCGGCTTGGACCGGGCCCGGATCCGGCGGCGGCACGTCCGCGAGGACCTCTCCCGCGACCCCTCCGGTCTCCGCACCGTCCGCAGTGGACCCGTCCGCACCGCCGCCGCCGTCACGGTGCCCGGCGGCCGGTGTGCTCTCGGCTTTCGAGGTGTTCTCGGCTTTCGAGGTGTTCTGGGCCTTCGATGTGTCCTCGGCCGCCTGCTCGCCCGATGCCGGTTCGGCGGACGGCGGGGCGCTCGCGGGGGCGCCGCTCTGCGGCGCGGTCGCGGTGCCGCCGGACGTTGCCTCAGCCATGTCAAGCTCCTCCGGACGACGGATGTCCCGGTGCGCCGGGTGCGCACCGGGACACCACGGTCGTGACTCAGGCGCCCAGCCGGGCGCACGAGCGCTGCACCGCGCCCATGTTCTCCTGGTTGCAGGTCTGGACACCCTGGTTCATCGCCTGCAGCAGTTCCTGGCCCGCGGCCATCACCTGCTGGCAGGCCCGGCTGATCTCGGCGAACTGCCCGCCCGCCGAGTCGAGCCAGTCGCTCTCGCCCATCCCGGAGGCCTGGCGCCAGGAATCGATGGACTGCTGCACGCCCTGCACGCAGCCGTTCATGCTCGCCGACAGGCCGTCCAGCGCACCGAACATCGCGAGTTTACGGGTCACGAGTCAACTCCTTTCCGTTGTGTGGTGTTCGGTCAGAGGGCGCGGAGCACCCCGGCGAACGCGTACGTCTGACCGGAGCCGTCACCGCCACCCGAGGTGCCACCGAAGCCGGACCCCAGGCCCCCGGACCCGAACCCGGACCCGAACCCGGAGCCCCCGAAGCCGGACCCGCTGTCGGCGCCGTTGAAGCACCGCGCGCCCTGCTGGTCGACGTCCATGTAGTCGTTGACGGCGAACTGGGTGTCCTCACCCAGCTTCTGCAGCTTCTCGCAGAGGTTGCGGATCGCCGCGTCCCACTTCTTGTGCGCCACGAGCAGCGACTGGGACTGATCCATGCTCCACTGCGCGGGAATGACGGAGTTCACCTCCCCGTCGAGCTTCCCGCGCTGCGATTCGATCTCCTGCACCACCACGGCCGCCATCTGCACCACCCTGGTGAGGGTTTCGGTGTTGGCGTCCATCAGACCGTTACCGGTCACTGGATTCTCCTTCCGTTTCCGCGGCTTTCGCCGCCCCCGACGCTAAGCCGGGCGCGGCCGCCGGAGGACGGGCGCGGCACGTTCCTGCCAGCCGCGCCGGGCGGCAGGTATTCCCGCGTGATCTCGGCGATCTGCTCGCGGCTGTCGTCCACGGCGTCCCGGATGGTGTCCAGGATGGACGCGGCCAGTGCCGTCGAATCGGGCGAGCGGTACAGGCGCGGATCGATGCGCAGCCCGGTCAGCTCGCCCCGGCCGGCGACCGTCGCGCTGATCAGGCCGTCCGGCGACTCGGCGGTGGCGGTGACGTCGGCGACCCTGGACCGGATCTCCAGCAGGTCGTCACGCAGCCGCCGGTAACCGGCGCGGCGGGCCTCGTGGTCGATGCTCGGCAGCTCCATGGAGCCAGGATCGTGCGCGCCGGACGCCGGCGGCACGACGCGGCACGTTCCTGCCACGACCGTCCTCATCGGAGCGGTTCAGGCGAGGATCGGGTCCGGGCAGAGAGGGGAGTCGCGATGGGGACCGTCGTGGTGCGCAGGCCGGTTCGCCGTCCCGCGCCGGAGCAGCCGTCGGGTGAGCTGATCCTCGACCCGCCGCCGGAGATCCCGCGCCCCGCGGGCAGGCAGTGGACGCAGGTGCTGATGGTGATCCCGATGATCGCGATGATGGCGGCGATGATGCTGCTGTTCACCGGCAGCTTCGGGCGTGGCTCCGGCGTGCTGCGGCTGGTCGTGTTCGGGCTGTTCGGCGTCGGGGTGCTGGGCATGATCGCGGTGTCGCTGCTCAACTCCGCCGGTCCGGGAAAGCGGGAGATGGCCCAGGAACGCCGCGCCTACCTGCGTCACCTCGGGCAGCACCGGCTGCGGCTGACCCGCGCAATCCACCAGCAGCGCCAGGCGATGGTGTACCTGCACCCGGAACCGGAGTCCCTGCTGACGCTTGTCGGCAGCCACCGCCTGTGGGAACGCCGCCCGCTCGACGCGGACTTCGGCGTCGCCCGGATCGGCACCGGCCCGCAGCGCCCGGCGCTGACCCTCGTGCCGCCGGAGGCCAAGCCGCTGGAGCAGCTGGAGCCGCTGTCCGCGCTCGCGCTGCGCCGCTTCCTCACCACCTACACCGCCGTGCCCGGCCTGCCGCTCGCCATGGCCGTCAACGGGTTCAGCCGCATCCACGTCACCGGCGACCACGCGCGGGGCGCGGCGCTGGCGCGGGCGGTGTTCGTGCAGCTGGCGTCGCTGCACTCGCCCGACGACCTGCGCATCGCCGCCTGCCCCGCGCACACCGCGCAGGAGGCGTGGGACTGGCTCAAGTGGCTGCCGCACGCCCTGCACCCCGAGCGGACCGACGCGGCCGGCCCGCTGCGGCTCGTGGCCACTTCGATCGTGTCGATCGAGGCGATGGTCGACGACCTGCTCGGGGAGCGGAAGCGGTTCGACCCCGCCTTCGACAACCGCGAGGCGCTGCCGCACCTGGTGGTGGTGCTCGACGGCGGGTCCACCGCCGGCTCGGACGAGCTGATGGCCGACGGCGGCCTGGACGGCGTCACGCTCGTCGACCTGCGCACCCCGCCGCCGCGCGCCCTCGACCCGGCGATCATCGTCCTGCACGTCGCGGCCGACGGCGCGCTGACGGGCGAGACGATCGACGGCACGGTCGAGCTCGGGCACGCCGACGCCCTGGACATCCCGGCGGCGGAGGCGATCGCGCGGCAGCTCGCGCCGCTGCGGGCCAGCGCGGGCGGGCGCGGTGAGCAGCCCCTGAGCACCGACCTCGACCTCGCCGAGCTGCTCGACATCGGCGACCCGCGCACGTTCGACCCGGCCGCGACCTGGGTGCAGCGCCCGACCCGGGACCGGCTGCGGATCCGCTTCGGCGTCGCCACCGACGGCACCCCGGTCGAGCTGGACCTCAAGGAGCCCGCCCAGGACGGCATGGGGCCGCATGGCCTGCTGATCGGCGCGACCGGCTCCGGCAAGAGCGAGCTCCTGCGCACCATCGTCCTCGCGCTGGCGGTCGCCCACCCGCCCAGCTCGCTGAACTTCGCGCTCGTCGACTTCAAGGGCGGCGCCACCTTCGCCACGCTCGACGAGCTCCCGCACACCAGCGCGGTCATCACCAACCTCGCCGACGAGCTGCACCTGGTGGACCGGATGACCGACGCGATCAACGGCGAGCTGCTGCGGCGGCAGGAGCTGCTGCGCGCGGCGGGGAACTTCGCCTCGCTGCGCGAGTACGAGCGCGCCCGCGCCACCGGCGCGCCGCTGCCGGAGGTGCCGACCCTGCTGGTGATCTGCGACGAGTTCAGCGAGCTGCTGTCCGCCAAACCCGACTTCATCGACATGTTCGTCCAGATCGGCCGGGTCGGCCGGTCGCTCGGGGTGCACCTGCTGCTGGCCAGCCAGCGGCTGGAGGAGGGCCGCCTGCGCGGCCTGGAAACCCACCTGTCGTACCGGATCGGGCTGCGCACCTTCTCCGAGGTGGAGAGCCGGACGGTCCTCGGCGTCGGCGACGCGGTCAAGCTGCCGCGCGCGCCCGGGCACGGATTCCTCAAGTGCGACGACGAAGCCATGGTCCGGTTCCGCTCGGCCTACGTCTCCGGCGCGCACCGCGTGCGCGACGGGGGCGCGGCCGAGCGCGGCGGCGACGACGCGCCCGAGCTGCTGGAGTACTCCACCCGGTACCTGGCGCCCGCGCTGCCCGCCGAGGCCCCGGGGGAGGCCGCCGAGGAGGACGACGCGGTCGGCGAAAGCGTGCTGGACATCCTCGTCGAGCGGATGCGCGGCCGCGGCACCCCGGCCCACCAGGTGTGGTTGCCGCCGCTGGCCGAGTCGCCCACGCTGGACGCGTTGCTGCCCGCACTCGAGCACCGCGACGACCGCGGGTTCGGCGCGCACGAGGGGCCGGCCGGCGCGCTGCGCGCCGTCATCGGGATCACCGACCGTCCGCTGGAGCAGCGCCGGGACCCGCTGGTGCTCGACCTGTCCGGGGCGGCGGGGCACGTGCTGGTGGTCGGCGGGCCGCGGTCGGGCAAGAGCACCGCGCTGCGCACGATCATCACCAGCCTCGCCCTCACCCACACCCCGCGCGAAGTGCAGTTCTACTGCCTGGACTTCGGCGGCGGGACGCTGTCGTCGATCCGCGGCCTGCCGCACGTCGGCGGTGTCGCGGGCAGGCAGAACCCCGGCGCGGTCCGGCGCACGATCGCCGAACTGCGGACCCTCATCGCACGGCGGGAGCGCGCCTTCGCCGACGGGGAGATCGACGGCATGGCGGCCTACCGGCGGCGGGGGAGCGCGGACCCGTGGGGCGACGTGTTCCTCGTCGTGGACGGGTGGTCCACGCTGCGCGGCGAGTTCGAGGACCTCGAGGCGGCGGTGACCGACATCGCCGCGCGCGGGCTCTCCTACGGCGTCCACGTGATCGTCTCCGCCGCCCGGATGTTCGACCTGCGGATGAACATCCGCGACCTGTTCGGCAGCAGGCTGGAGCTGCGCATCGGCGATCCGGTGGACAGCATGGTGGACCGGGCCTCGGCCATCAAGGTCCCGGAGGGCGCGCCGGGCCGCGGCGTCACGACGAGCAGGCACCAGATGCTGATCGCGCTGCCGCGCATCGACGGCGACGACGATCCGGCCGATCTCGGCAGCGGCGTGCGTGCCCTGGTCGAGGCGGTGGCCGCCGGATGGGCCGGCCCGCCCGCGCCGCCCGTGCGGCTGCTGCCCGCGCAACTGCCCTATGCGCAGCTCGCCGGCGAGCACGACGCGGCGTCGCACCGGCTGGCCGTGGGCATCGCCGAGGACGACTTCGGCACGGTGCACCTGGACTTCGGCGCCGACCCCCACGTCGTGCTGCTCGGCGACACCGAGGCGGGCAAGACGACGTTCCTGCGCGCGGTCGCCCGCGCGATCACCGACGCCTACGAACCCGCCAGGGCGCGGCTGATCGTCGTCGACCACCGGCGCGGGCTGCTGGGCGACGTCACGACCGAGCACCTCATCGGCTACGGCAGCGACCGGGAGACGACCACGCAGCTGATGCGGCAGGTGGCCGAGGAGATGCGGGTGCGGCTGCCCGGGCCGGACGTGACCCCGGACCAGCTGCGGGACCGCGGCTGGTGGCGCGGGCCCGAGCTGTTCGTCCTCGTCGACGACTACGACCTGACCGTGAGCCAGACCGACAACCCGTTCCTGCCGCTGCTGGACCTGCTGCCGCAGGGCCGCGACATCGGCCTGCACCTGGTGCTGGCGCGCCGCACCGGGGGCGCGAGCCGGGCGCTGTTCGAACCGCTGCTGTCCCGGCTGCGCGACGTCGGGTCGCCCGGGCTGCTGATGTCCGGCGACAAGGACGAGGGGCCGCTGCTCGGCGGGCTGAAACCGGAACTGCTGCCGCCCGGCCGGGCGTGGCTGACCGGGCGGCGGCACGCGCCGCGGCTCGTGCAGCTCGCGTGGCTCGCGAAGGACTGAACGGAGGAGCCATGTGCGAAACGCTGGACGGCGACCCGGACGCGATGCGCGAATTCGCCTCGCGGATCGAGCCGCCCGCCGCGGTCACGGAGCCGCCCGGACCGGAGCCCTGCGCCGGTGGCATGCAGGCGTGCGGCACGTTCGCCGCCGCCGACGCGGTCGCCACCCTCGCGCTCGCGGAGTTCCTGGCCGAAACCCGGGACGCCATCACGGCCCTGCGGGAGGCGGCGGCCGCCGCGGCGGCGGACTACCAGGCCGGTGACGACGCCGGGGCGCGTGCTTTCACGTTCCTGCCGGGGGAGGAGTGATCGTGGACTACGACAGGCTGCCCGCGATGGTGCAGTTCGCGCTCGCCGACGTCGAGGCCCACAGCCACCTCGAGCGGGTCGAGCAGGCCGCGCGGATGTGGCGGACGGTCGCCGGCGAGCTGAGGGACCTCTCCGCGGCGCTGGGCCGCGAACTGGACCGGCTGCGTCCGGAGTGGACGGACGCCACCGGGGCGGACTTCGCCGCGCGTGCCGAGCGTGGTCGTGCCGCGATCGAGGAGGCGCTCGACCGGATCACCGCGGCCCGGCCGTGGGCCGCGCTCGACGACCTCGCCGCCCAGCTCGTGCTGACCCGCGGCAAGGTCGCGGGCACGGTCGAGCGGGGCACCGAGGCGAGCCATACCGAAGCGGCCGGTCATCTCGACGAGCTCGACCGGTACTTCCTCGCCGCCGCCGAGGCGGTCCTGGCCGCGGTGGGCGGTGCCTCTGCCGGTGCCGCGCCGGTGTTCGTGCTCACCGGCGACCTCGCGCCCGGTCTCACGCCGGGCCTCGCGCCGGGTTCGTCGCTGCCGCCCGGGAGCGTGTCCATGCCGGGACTGGTCGCGGTCCCGTCCGGCGCCGGGTGGCCGGGCGCGAAGTCCGGCCCGCGGACCGGGGTGGGTGGTGCCCGTCCCGGAGCAGCCACGAGCCGCGCGGCGTCCGGCCGTCGTGCCGCGGCGGGGTCCGGTCCTCGCGCCGCGGCGGGGTCTGGTCTGCCGCCCCGGATCGAGCGGGCCGCCCACCCCGTCCCGCTGGCCGCGGCGCCGCAGGTCCCGCAGGCGCCGCAGCCGCCCGACCTGGCGGCCGGGGCGAAACCGGGATCACCGGGCACGGGCGGGGCGATGGTGCCGCCCATGATGATGCCGCCGATGGTTCCGGGCACCACCGCGTCGACGACGGGCCGCCGGTCCAGGGTCTCCCCGGCGGGAGAGGAGCGGCGCACCCGGGCCGGCCAGGCGACGCCGGGTGTCCCGGCACGGCTGCGTGGCCGGTCGGCTGTCGCCGATCCCACCGCCGCCGGCTACCGGCCGGTGGCGATGTCGGCGAAGACGGCCGCGCCCGCGGAGCCGGAGACGCTCGACCGCGAGGTGTGGCAGGTCGCGAACCCGGGCACGGTGTCGCCGCTCAAACCGGAGGCACCCCAGCCCGACCCCCGGCGGATCCGGCGCCCGCGGGCGTGACGGTTCATTCCGGGCCGCGGCGGGAACGTGACAGTGGCGGGCAACGCGGGTGCGGTGTCGCTGCTCAAGCGTGACCGTCCACTCCGGACCACGGCAGGAACCGGACAACGGCACCCACCCCGGCCGCGATCCCCGTTACCCATGGACCATGCGCAAGCACGTCTTCGCCCTCACGGCCCTGTCCCTGGTCCTCGCCGGCTGCGGCACCGCCGCCCCGGTCGCGCAGCAGCCCCCGCCGTCCACCACGCCGGCCCCACCGACCACGGCCCCGGCCACCACCGTCCCACCGACCACCTCGACCTCCGCGGAGCCGACGACCACGACCGCGAACCCGAACCCGCCCGCCCCGCCGAGCTCGAGGGTGCGGGACTGCTTCGACGGCGACTGCACCCTGCTGCTGTCCAAGCCCACCACCATCCCGCTGGACGCCGCGCGGTTCCACTACGCCTCGATGCGCGTCACCGCGATCAGCGCGGAGGGCCTCACCTTCAGCGTCACCTACCCCCAGGGCGGCGGCGCGCAGTCCAGCATCGGCCCCGGCCTCGGCGGCGCGAGCTTCGGCTTCCGCGGGTCCCCGTCGATCGAGGTCGGTCTCACCACGGTCGACGGCAAGCCCGCGCTGGTGCTCCAGCCGGGACCGGTCACCTGAACCGGAAGGCGGGTCAGGAAGCGCTTTCCGCGAGCAGGTCGATCGCGGTCGCGGTGACGCTCAGCAGCGACGGCCGCAGCTCGGGCGCCTGCTGCCCGGCCGCCCGCACCTCTTGCGCGAGCCGGTCGGCGTCCGGGGTGCCGGACCGCGTGATCCACAGGTCGTCCGGGCAGAGGATCGCCACCGTCAGCTCGTCCCAGCCGTGGATGCCGGACATCCGCTCGTGGAAGTCGGGCAGCATGACCGCGCCGGCCGCGCCGAAGCCGTCCGGGCGGTGCATCCGGATCAGGCGCCCGGTCTCGGTGACGGCCTCCTCCAGGACCAGGCCGTCCTTGACCGAGTCCAGCGCGGCCGTGACGATCCCGGTGAAGTCCGCCTCCCCGTCGAGGTGGTTGTTGAGCACGTGCCGCATCCCGACCGTGCCGTGCGGCGTCAGCGCGGTGTAGGCGAACGTGGCGAACAGGTCGCGCCCGGCCACCGGCAGCCACGGCATCGTCTGCCGCACCACGTCGCTGCCGCCGAGGGAACCGCTGCGCAGCACCGGCAGCAGCTCGCCGTCCGCCTGCTTCTCCCTGGTGCGACGGGCTTCCGCCGCCAGCTCCTCGGCCTCCTCGGCGCGCAGGATCTCGTCGAGCACCTGCTGCGCCTTCGCCAGCGCGCCGTCCCAGCCTGCCGGCTCCGGCCGCTCGAAGATGAACTGCAGCCCGGCGTCGGCGAAGGTCTCGTCGAGGAACCTGCGGTCCGCGGCGGAGGGCTCCCAGTAGGCGGCGATGCGGGTGACCCGGGCGGCTTCGGCGCCGTGCTCGGCCACCACGCGCTGCCAGGCGCGCCGGTAGCCGTCCTCGTCCCGCGCGCCGACCGGCTCGGTGAAGAACTCGTCGGCCGAACCGAGCGTGAACGAGATCGGGTTGGTGGTGGGGTCACCGAGATCCACGGAAGATGTCTCCTGCCGCTACGACGATGTGTGCGGATGAAGGAAACACCACGCTGTCAAGCCGCCGATCAGGGCTGCCGGTCACCCTGTTCGGTGAGTTGCCGGACCGCTTCGTTGATCGCGGCGTGCCGGGCCGTGCGGACCGCCGTGCGCAGCGGGCGCAGGGCGTCGGCGCGGCGCACCGCAGCCGACGACGACAGCGCGCCGCCCGGCTCGTCGATCTCCGCGATCGCCAGGATCGCGCCCACCTCGTCGGCCCGCTGCAGCACCCGCAGCGCCCGCCCCGGAGTTCCGGCAGGCCAGTTCAGGTGCGGCCGCGCCCGCAGCTTGGCCGCCAGTTCGGCACGCACCCCCGGCCGGTCCCGCGCGACGTCCAGCGCCTGCAGCGCGCCCGCGGAATCGCGGATCGCGTCGGTCAGGCCGTGCTCCGCCTCGCTCAGCGCCACGTAGTCCGGGCTCAGCGGCACCGCGACCTTGTGCACCGACCAGCGC
Source organism: Amycolatopsis sp. NPDC006131 (assembly GCF_040614175.1). Classification (NCBI taxonomy): domain Bacteria; kingdom Bacillati; phylum Actinomycetota; class Actinomycetes; order Pseudonocardiales; family Pseudonocardiaceae; genus Amycolatopsis; species Amycolatopsis sp. NPDC006131. The sequence continues at coordinate 40,212 of NZ_JBEXTX010000048.1, read as the reverse complement.
ACCAGCCCCTCCGCGATCGGCACCGGCACCAGCCCGAACCCCAGCCCGGGCAGCAGCACGGCCTCACCCGCCCGCATCGCGGCCTCGGTGAACGGCCCGCCGCCGCCGAGACCACGCGGGTCGCCGGGCGCGGGCAGCACCAGCCGGGCCGGGCCGGCGCCGTGCGCGCGCAACGCGGCGAGCAGCTGGACGGGCGTGCCGGGGAAGTCGCCGGCGAGCGGGAGGTCGAGCGTCACCGCGGCTTCGGCGTCCGCGGCCACCACCTCGTGGGCCTCGCCCCACGCCAGGAGCGCGTCGAGGACGTCGTCGGACGCGGCGGCGCCGGACAGCCACGCCGAGGCCCACACGGTGAGGGTCGCACTGGGACAGCACACGGCGATCCAGAATACGGCACCCGGACGCTGGAGTTGCTCCACGTCGACGACACCGCGGGACGTGCGTAGCGTCGTAGTCGTGACACCCGCACCCGAGAACCTCCCGCGCACCGCGGGAGAGCTGCGCGCCGCCGGGCACCTGCCGCGCAGCATCAAGACCGAGATCCACGACAACCTCCTCGCCGCGCTGCGCGAGGGCCGGAACCCGTGGCCGGGGATCGTCGGGTTCGACCGGACGGTGCTGCCCCAGTTCGAACGCGCCCTGCTGGCCGGGCACGACGTCGTGCTGCTCGGCGAGCGCGGCCAGGGCAAGACGCGCCTGCTGCGCACCCTGGCCGGCCTGCTCGACGAGTGGACCCCGGTGATCGAGGGCTCCGAGCTGGCCGAGCACCCGCTGGAGCCGATCACCCCGGCCTCGCGGCGGCGCGCCGCCGAACTGGGCGACGACCTGCCGGTGACCTGGCTGCACCGCGATCAGCGCTACACCGAGAAGCTGGCCACGCCGGACACCTCGGTGGGCGACCTGATCGGCGACGTCGACCCGGTGAAGGTGGCCGAGGGTCGCAGCCTGGGCGATCCGGAGACCATCCACTTCGGACTCGTGCCGCGCGCGCACCGCGGCATCGTGGCGATCAACGAGCTGCCCGACCTCGCCGAGCGCATCCAGGTCGCGCTGCTCAACGTGATGGAGGAGCGCGACATCCAGATCCGCGGCTACACGCTGCGGCTGCCGCTGGACGTGCTGCTCGTCGCCACCGCCAACCCCGAGGACTACACCAACCGCGGCCGGATCATCACCCCGCTCAAGGACCGCTTCGGCGCCGAGATCCGCACCCACTACCCGCTGACCGTCGCCGCCGAGGTGGACGTGGTGCGCCAGGAGGCGAACCTGGTCGCCGAGGTCGGCGAGCCGCTGCTGGAGGTGCTGGCCCGGTTCGTGCGCAACCTGCGCGAGTCGACCGTGGTCGACCAGCGGTCCGGCGTCTCGGCCCGGTTCGCGGTCGCGGCGGCGGAAACCGTCGCGGCGGCGGCGCTGCGCCGGGCGGCGCTGACCGGCGAGCACCCGGCCGTGGCGCGCCCGGTCGACCTGGAGGCCGTGCCCGCCGTGCTGCGCGGCAAGATCGAGTTCGAGCCGGGCGAGGAGGGCCGCGAGACCGAGCACCTGGTGCACCTGCTGCGCCGCGCGGTGGCCGAGACCGCTCGCGAGCGCTTCGGCGGGCTCAACCTGCGCCCGCTGGTCGAGGCGGTGTCCAACGGGCACCTGGTCGCCACCGGCGAGCGTGTGCCGGGCGCGGACCTGCTCGCCGCGCTGCCCGAGCTGCCGGTGCTGCACGAGGTCGCCGAGCGCGCCGGGGTGTCGGCCACCGACGAGCCGGGACGCATCGCGGCGGCCGTCGAGCTGGCGCTGGAGTCGCTGTACCTGGCGCGGCAGCTGGCCAAGGACTCCGACGAGGCGACCACGGTGTACGGGCCGTGAGCACCGCACCCGAGGGCTGGTCCTACGGGCCGTGGCACGAGGGCCCCGACCCGCTCGCCCCGCCGATCGACCTGCGCGAGGCGCTCGACGAGATCGGCCGCGAGGTCATGGACGGCGCGTCGCCGCGGTCGGCGCTGGAGGAGCTGCTGCGCCGCGGCACCCGCAACACGCGCGGGCTCGACGAGATGACCCGCCGCGTGTGGCAGCGCCGCGCCGAGATCCAGCGGCGGCACCGCCTCGACGGCACGCTGCAGGAGGTGCGGCGCCTGCTCGACGAGGCGCTGGACGCGGAGAAGCGGGCGCTGTTCCCCGACCCGTCCGACGACGCCCGCTTCGCCGAGGCGCAGCTCGACGCGCTGCCGCCGGGCACGGCCGCCGCGGTGCGCGAGCTGTCGGAGTACCCGTGGCGGTCCGAGGAGGGCCGGGAGAAGTACGAGCAGATCCGCGACCTGCTCGGCCGGGAGATGCTCGACGCGCGGTTCGAGGGCATGAAGCAGGCGCTGCAGAGCACCAGCCAGGAGGACGTCGAGCGCGTCCACCAGATGCTGGCCGACCTGAACGCCCTGCTTGACGCGCATGCCCGCGGCGTGGACGACATCGACGAGCGGTTCGACGAGTTCATGCGCCGCCACGGCGAGTTCTTCCCGGAGAACCCGCGCGACGTGGACGAGTTGATCGACGCGCTGGCCGCGCGGGCGGCCGCCGCGCAGCGGATGCTGAACTCGATGTCGGCCGAGCAGCGGGCCGAGCTGGCCGAGCTGGCGCAGCAGGCGTTCGGCGACCCGCGCATCGGGCAGCAGCTGGCCGGCCTGGACGCGCGGCTGCAGGCGATGCGGCCGGGGGAGGACTGGACGTCCTCGGCGCGGTTCCGCGGCCAGGACCCGCTGGGGCTGGGCGAGGGCGCGCAGGCGATGGCCGACCTGGCCGAGCTGGACGCGCTGGCCGAGCAGCTGGCCCAGTCCTACCCCGGCGCCCGCCTGGAGGACATCGACCTGGAGGCGCTGGAACGCCAGCTCGGGCCGGACGCCGGGGTCGACGCGCGGCGGCTCTCCGAGCTGGAGCGGGAGCTGCGGTCGCAGGGCCTGTTCGAACGCGCGCCGGACGGCTCGCTGCGGCTGACCCCGAAGGCGTTGCGGCGCCTGGGGGAGACCGCGCTGTCGGACATCGTGCACTCGCTGCGCGGCAAGACCGGCGAGCGGCAGACGGAGTCGGCGGGCGCGGCGGGTGAGCCGACCGGGGCGAGCCGGCCGTGGCAGTTCGGCGACCGCGAACCGTGGGAGGTGTCCCGCACGGTGCGCAACGCGGTGCTGCGGACGGCCTCGACGGGCGGCGGCGCGGTGCGGCTGGACGTGTCCGACGTGGAGGTGGTGGAGACCGAGCTGCGGTCGCGAGCCGCGGTGGCGCTGCTGGTGGACACGTCGTGGTCGATGGTGTCGGAGGGGCGCTGGCTGCCGATGAAGCGCACCGCGCTGGCGCTGCACCAGCTCATCTCCACGCGGTTCCGCAACGACGCGCTGCAGCTGATCACCTTCGGCCGGTACGCGGCGACGGTGGAGCTGCCGGAGCTGGTCGGGCTGGAGGGGGTGTGGGAGCAGGGCACCAACGCGCACCACGCGCTGCTGCTGGCCGGGCGGCACCTGCGGCGGCACCCGGACGCCCAGCCGGTGGTGCTGATGGTGACCGACGGGGAGCCGACCGCCCACCTGGAACCGGACGGCACCGCGGAGTTCGACTACCCGCCCCAGCCCCGCACCCTGGTCAAGACGCTGTCCGAAGTGGACCGCCTGGCGAAGATGGGCGCCTCGGTGTCGGTGTTCCGCCTCGGCGACGACCCGCGGCTGGCGGCGTTCGTGGACCTGATCGCGCGCCGGTCGGGCGGGCGCGTCGTGGCGCCCGAGGTGGACGGCCTGGGAGCCGCGGTGATCAGCGACTACCTCCGCACCCGGCGGCGATAGCGGCCGGCCGTCGGCAGCCCGTCGGGCGGTGATGCGCCGATCGCTCCGGCCCCACCGCCTGCGGGCGGCGCGGCTTGGCGCGGCGATCGCCGTTGCGCCGGGAGGATTTCGGTCGTCCGGGCCGGCGGCGGCTGCCGCGCCCCGCGGGGGTAGCGCACCCCGGTTCCGCCGCACCCGGAGGCGGCAGGCCGGTGCCCGCAGCCCGCGGCGCGGCGATGTGCCGTCTCCCGCCTTGCCCCGCCGCCCGTGGGGTCGCGATCGCCCCCGCTAGCGGAGCCCGATCCGCATCCCCGGGCGGCGGCGGTGCACGGTCAGGTACGACAGGCCCTCCGGGCCCGCCTCGATCGCCCTGGCCTGCCCGTGCGCCAGCCACATCAGCGAGCCGGGGCCGACGTCGAGCGTCTCCTCGCCGGTGGTCAGCTTCCCGGCGCCGGTCACGACCACCAGCAGCAGGTCGAGGTCGGGCTCGGCGTGCGTGCCGATCCGCTCGCCCGCGGGCAGGTGCACGAGGTTCGCGTCGAGCTGGCGGCCCTCCTCGCGCAGCCGCCACAGGATGCCCGGCGCGCCGTCGCCCGCCGCGGCGATCTCCTGGAGGTTCGCCGGGAGGGTTTCGCTCGGGCCGTGCCGGTGTGCCGTGGTGCGCAATCCAACCCTGCCCTGTTAGTACGAAAAATCCTTGGATAAATTCAGGCCCAGGATAACCCGCGCGCAGGGGAGGCCACGATGACGCACCAGGTGCCGGGACGCCGTGCCGAAGTGCTGCGCGCCATCCGGGAGACGGGCCCGGTGGGCGTGGCCGAACTGGCCCGGCGGCTCGGGCTGCACCCGAACAGCGTGCGCTTCCACCTGGACCAGCTGGTGGCCGACACCGAAACCGACGTCGTAGGGCGCGCCGGCCGGCACCATCGCGTGCCCGATGCTGCCGAGCGCGCGACCGAACGCGCGGAGGATCCGGGCCACCGTCACCACCCCCTGAGCCGTGGAAGTCCCTCGGATCATGGAGGATTCCGGCGGATTCGCGGTAGCCGTCCCACAGAGCGGGCAACCGCTCAGCGCGGCCCGGTCAGGCGTGCGCCTCCGACATCTCCCACGGCGCCTGCGGCAGCACGTCCCCGGTCTCCAGCAGCGACTTCAGGTTCGCCAGCACCGCGGGCCAGCCGCTGGAGATGCCGTTGCGCATCTCCACGTTGGGCAGCCTCTCGTGGGTCACGGTGAGGCGCACGATCTGCTCGTGCGGCTCGACGAGGAAGGTGACCACCGACGGGTCCCGCGACTCGCCCAGCGAATCCTCGAACGTGATCACCAGACGGGTCGGCGGCTCGGACTCGAGCACCTTGCCCACCACGTCCACGGCGCCCGACCCGTCCACGCGGCGGTGCTCCCACACCGAACCTGGCTGCCAGTCGGAGATGTTGGCGTGCCCCCAGTAGCGGGCGGTCAGGTCCGCGTCGGTGAGCGCCCGCCACACCTGGTCGGCGCTCGCGCGGATGTAGGTGACGTAGACGTAGTCCGGGACGGTCATGGCGTACTCCTCTGCCTGGTCTTTGATGGCCGCGAGCGCACGCAGCCGGGGTTTGTCGAACTCGGCGATCCAGCGCTGCTCGATCTCGTGAATGGGCCCGGGGTTGAGGTAGTGCAGGCGTTCCCGGCCGCGGCGCACCACGGTCACAAGATTGGCCCGCACCAGGACGTCGAGGTGCTGGGTCGCCGACTGACGGGCCATCCCCAGCGGCTCGCACACCTGGCTCAGGGTCTGCCCGTTCTGCTCCCGCAGGCGGTCGAGCACCAGCCGCCGGGTCGGGTCGGCCAGCGCCTTGAACACCGCGTCCATCGCTTCCGCGCTCACGCCGACCATTATGCAGGTAAATACCTGCCTTTTGTCAACAACCGCCTCGACGCGGCGGCACAACCGCTGGTTGTGGCAGTAGGTTCGGCGCCGTGGATCTCGAGGCGGTGCGGACCTTCGCCGCGGTCGCCGCGGCGGGCCGGTTCCAGGCGGCCGCGGACGAGCTGGGCGTCACGCAGCAGGCGGCGTCGAAACGGGTGGCCGGCCTGGAGCGGCAGCTCGGCGTGCGGCTGTTCGTGCGCACGGCCGGCGGTGTGCGGCTCACCGTGGACGGGCAGGCGTTCCTGCCGCACGCCCGCGAACTGCTCCGCGCGGCCGAGCGCGCGCTGACGGCGGTCACACCGGGGCGGCGGGCGCTGCGGATCGACGTGCTGAACCGGCGGGTCGCGGCCGCCGGCATCCTGCACGACTTCTACCGGCAGCAGCCCGGCATCGAACTGGACGTGGTCACGCTGACCGTGGACGCGGCGTCGGCGCTGGCCGAGGTCGTGGCGGGCACGCTCGACGCCACCTTCCGGTCGCTGCGGGCGACCGCCGGGAAGGTGCCTGCCGGGCTGCGGGCGGCACGGGTGATCGACGACCGGCACCAGGTGCTGGTCGGTCCGCGGCACCCGCTGGCCGGCGCGGCCGCGGTGACGCTCACCGAGCTCGCCGGGCACCCGATCTGGATGCCCGGCCTCGCCGACACCGAGGCGAAGGGCTACTACGAGGACCTCGCGGCCGCGTTCGGGCTCACCATCGACACGATCGGGCCGAGCTTCGGGGTGGAGGCGCTGCTCGCGGAGATCGCCGACTCGGCCCTGCTGGCGACCTTCGTCGGCGAGGGCTCGCGGTACCTGTGGCCGGAGAGCTACGACCTGCGCCGGATCCCGGTCGTCGGTCCGACGCCGGTGTACCCGCACTCGGTGATCTGGCGGGCCGACAACGCCCACCCGGTGCTGGCGAGCTTCCTCGACTACCTGCGCAGCCGCCACCGGGCCACCGCCGGCGGGGACGTGTGGGTGCCGGAGTGGGCACGCTAGACCTCGCTGGCGGCGAGGGCCTTGCGCAGGCTCGCGAGCGCCCGGTGCTGCGCGACGCGCACGGCGCCCGGCGTCGACCCGACCAGCTCGGCCGTCTCCTCCGCGGACAACCCGGCGACCACCCGCAGCACCACGATTTCCCGCTGCTTGTCCGGCAGCACCCGCAGCAAGCGCGACATGCGGTCGTTCAGTTCGCGGTGCAGCAGGCGCGCCTCGGGGCCGGTGTCGCCGTCGGCCTGGTCCGGCACCTCCGCGACGGGTTCCGCCCGGTTCCGGCCCGCCGCGCGGTGGGCGTCGGCGACCTTGTGCTGGGCGATGCCGTAGACGAACGCGAGGAACGGCCGGCCCTGGTCGCGGTAGCCGGGCAGGGCGGTGAGCACCGCGAGGCACACCTCCTGGGCGACGTCGTCGGCGGCGGCGAACGACCCGTGCCTGCCGACGCGGGCCCGGCAGTACCGGACGACCAACGGCCGGATCTCCGCGAGAAGCCGTTCGACCGCGACGGGATCCCCGGCCACGGCGGCGGCGAGCCCGTCGCCGGCGACCTCGCGCGCCACCCGAGCCCGGAACGCCCGGACGCGCACCGGATCGTCGAGATCGGTCGTGAAGAGGCGGTCGAGGTGCGCGCCCGCGGCGGTCAGCCGGGCGGTCAGGACGTCGTCGTCAATCATCGCTGTGCCTCCCGCCGGGCGGTTCGAGAAGGTCCCGCAGCGCCCGCCGCCCCCGCGAGACGCGCTTCTTGGCCGCGGGCACCGAAATCCCGAGGGCATCGGCGATCTCCCGGAGGGAGAACCCCTCCGCGGCGAGCACCACCGCGTCGCGATGGCCGCCGGGCAGGGAGCGGAGCGCACGCAGGGTCTCCACGGTTTCCAGGTGAGCCTCCGGCGAGGCCCAGGTGCGCTGCCGCGTCCGGTCGGCGATCAGGTGGGCGTGGCCGCGAACCACCAGGCCCGCCACGCGGGGGGACGGACGTCGCGGAGCGCACCGAACACGGCTTCAGCGCCTGGTTTCCGCGGTGGGCACCCACGACTTCGGCGCGAGGCTTTCGCGATGCGCACCGAGGACTACTCCGTCGCGCAGGTGTCGCGGTGCGCATCGAGCGGGACTCGGGGCGCCTGTCCCCACTGGTCGACGTACCCGAAAGCTTCTCAGGCGGCGCGCCGCGCGCTGCGGGATGCCGCGGCGAGGCTCGCTTCGCAGGCGGTGATCAGTTGCGCGTCGGCGCGGGTGTGGCTTCCGCGGGCGCACTTGGGGCACCTCAGGGCGACCGTGCCGAGCACCTCGTCGACCGCCACCTCCAGCGCCCGTTTGCACGGGCGGCACCACCGGTGCCCGCTGACCTGGCTGACGTGCAGGTCGCTGTGGCAGCACTGGTGGATCCAGCGGCGGTGCACCGGGCAGGTGATCCGGTCCAGCGGGTCCAGGAACCCGCACTCCTCGGCGTGGTCCTCGGCGACGAGCGCGTCGTCCAGTGCGATCCGGGTCAGCAGCGTCGTGGTGGTCATCGCTCTCGTCCTTTCTCCTCGTCCTTACCGGTACGTCGAGCCACCACGCGCCGGATCGACAGGACGGGGAGGGAATTCAGAGTTTCTTCACCACGCGCGCCGGGTTGCCGACCGCCACCACGTCTGGCGGCAGGTCGCGCGTCACCACCGACCCCGCACCCACCACGGTGTTCTCGCCGATCGTCACGCCGGGGCACACGATCACGCCACCGCCGAGCCACACGTTGTCGTGCAGGGTGATCGGCTCCGCGGCCTCCCACTTCTCCCGCCGCAGCCGCGCGTCGAGCGGGTGGGTGGGGGTCAGCAGCTGCACGCCGGGGCCGATCTGGGCGTCCGCGCCGATCGTGATCGGGGCGACGTCCAGCAGCACCGCGCCGTAGTTGAGGAACGCGCGCGGCCCGATGCCGATGTGCGAGCCGTAGTCGACGTACAGCGGCGGCCGCACCTCGGCGTCCTCCCCCAGCGACCCCAGCAGCTGACGCAGCACCGCCGGGTCCCCGCCGTCGTTGAACCGCCGCTGCAGCTCCGCCGCCCGCCGCAGCGCGGCCTGCAGCTCCGGGTGGTCCGCGCGGTACAGCTCCCCCGCGAGCATCCGTTCCCTCTGACCGGTCACGCGTCACCACACTGCCAGCGGCCGCACGGGCGCGCCAGTGGCCCCGACGACCGGCAGCGGCGCGCACACGAACAGGAACTCCGCTGGTCCCGCCGCCGCCAGGTCCTCCAGGTTCATCACCTCGATGATGTTGATCCCGTTCTCCTGCAACAGGATCCGGTGCACCGGCAACCGCCCCAGCCCCGCCTCGGGGCTGATCTGCTCCAGCGCGATCGTGTCGCCGCCGACAGCGCGCAACCCGCGCTCGGCCAGCCACCGCGCGCCGCTCGCGTCCAGTCCCGGCACGCCACCCTCGCCGCCGAGATAATCCGCGGGCCGGGCCCACAGCTGCGCCCACCCGGTGCGGACGAGCGCGACGTCCCCCGCGCGCACTTCCAGGCCGGTCGCCGCGAGGTCCTCCGCCGTGACGGCCTCCCCGGGCCCGAGCCGCGGCACGCCCCGCAGCCGCGGGATGTCGAACAGCACCCCGCGGCACAGGATCGGCGGCACCGCCTCGATGCCGCCGACCCGGTAGCGTCCCCGCTCCAGCGCCTGCGCCACCGGCACCCCGCCGTGCAGGACACCGTCGGCCGCGACGTGGCTGACCGCGTCCATGTGGGTGCCGACATGCCCGCCCATGGTGATGAGCTCGTGCGACCCGGTCAGGCCGTCCTCGCGGACGACGTCACCGTGCCGCTGGGCGAGCGCGAACCGGAACGGCGGGTGCGTCGGCGAGGACGGCATGCCGTTCTCCAGCGGCTGCGAGAGATCGGCGATGCGGTGGCCGTCGGTCAGCGCGTCCAGCAGGGACATGGTTCAGCTCAGTTCCTTGGCTCGGGTCTCGGGCAGGGTGGCGATGGCGGCACTGGACACCAGCATCAGCAGGACGAGGTACCCGGTGAAGGCGGAGCGGCCGAACTCGGCGCCCACCCACGCCTGAAGATACGGCGCGGTCCCGCCGAAGGCCGCGACGGCGATCGAGTACGGCACGGCGAGCCCCAGCGCGCGGATCGCGGTCGGGAACATCTCCGCGTACACCGCGGGCAGGATCGACACCCCGGCGGAGATGAACACCGCCGCCAGGCTCATGCCCAGGAACAGCTGCCACGCGCTGGCACGCACGATGAACTGAACCGGGAACAGCAGCGCCGCGCACCCGAGGGTGGAGATCAGCAGCACTGGTTTCCGCCCGATCCGGTCGGACAGCATGCCCCAGAACGGCATGGTGACCATGAGGATCACCGCCGACCCGACCCCGGCCCACAGCGCGGCGGTCGACCCGATGTGCAGGGAGCTGATCGCGTACGCCGGGGCGGCGATCACCCACGAGTAGTAGACGACGGTGAACCCGATGGACAGCCCGATCACCTGCAGCGCCTGCCTGCGGTGCTCCAGGATCGCCGGCCACAGCCGGACCTTCTCCCGCCGCCGCGACGCGGTGAAGGTCTCGCTCTCGGTCAGGTTCCGTCGCATGTAGACGGCCACCAGCCCGAAGACGCCGCCGAGCAGGAACGGAATGCGCCAGCCGAAGGACTGCATCTGCTCCGGCGTCAGCACGACCGTGAGGACGAGCCCGAGCACGACGCCGACGGTGTTGCCGAAGACGCTGGCGATGTAGATCAGGCTGGACCAGCGCCCGCGCTGTGCCGCGGGCGCCATTTCGGACAGGTAGGTCTGCGCGGACGGCAGTTCCCCGCCGCACGCCAGGCCCTGCACCACGCGGGCGAGCAGCAGGATCAGCGACGCCCACGCGCCGACGGCGGCGTAGGTGGGGGCGATGCCGATGACGAAGCTGGCGCCCGCGATGGTCGCGACCGTGACCGTCATCGCGGTCCGCCGCCCGGCGCGGTCGGCGAACCAGCCGAACAGCAGCCCGCCCAGCGGCCGCGCGACGAACCCGACGGCGAACACGGCCAGGCTGGACAGCACCGCGGAGAACTGGTTGCCGCGGTCGAAGAACTGCGTGGCGAAGAACGGCACGAAGATCGCGTAGATGCCCCAGTCGTACCACTCGAGCGCGTGCCCGAGCCCGGTGCCGACGAGCGTGGTGGTGCGGCTCGTGGCCGGGGCCCGGGTGCCGCGCTGCGCGGTCTCGGTCATGGTCGGTCTCCTTCGGACGCGAGCCGGCGCCGTGCCAGCTCGGTGAACAGGGCCGCGCCGTCGGCGAGCACGGAGTCGTCGAACACGGCGTGGGGGCTGTGGTTGAACGCCGCCCGGCGCGGGTCGGCGCCGGCGGGCAGCGCGCCGAGGGCGAGGAAGCAGCCGGGCACCTCGGCGAGGACCCGGGAGAAGTCCTCGGCGCCGGCGATGGGGTGGGGCATGGTGGCGTAGCCGTCGTCGCCGAACGTCTCGCGCACCACGTCGCGGGCGAACGCGGTCTCGCCGTCGTCGTTGACCGTCGCGGGGCGGGCTTCCAGGTACTCGGCGTCGGCCTCGACGTCGTGGGCCTGTGCGATCCCCCGGACCAGCCGGACCGCGGCGTCCCGCACACGCTGCCCGGCGTCGCGGGAGAAGGTCCGGACGGTGGCCTCGAACCGGGCGGTCTCCGGGATGATGTTGCTGCGCGATCCCGCCCGCACCACCCCGACGGTGAGCACCACGGGGTCGAACACGTCGAACCGGCGGGTGACCATCGTCTGCAGCGCGGTGATCATCTCGGCGGCCACCGGCACCGGGTCGCGCGCCAGGTGCGGGGCCGAGCCGTGCCCGCCGCGGCCGCGCACGGTGACCGCGAACGACGCGGAGGCTGCCATCATCGGGCCGGGCCTGCTGGTGAAGCCGCGCTCGAACGTGGAGAACACGTGCAGCCCGTATGCGGCTTCCACACGCGGGCCTGCCGCGTCGAGCACGCCTTCGTCGATCATCGCCCGGGCGCCCTCCCAGCCCTCCTCCCCCGGTTGGAACATGAACACCACGTCCCCGTCCAGATGCTCGCGGCGGTCGGACAGCAGCCGGGCGGCGCCGGCGAGCATCGCGGTGTGCAGGTCGTGCCCGCAGGCGTGCATGGTCCCCTCGGCGCGGGAGGCGTAGTCCAGCCCGGTCGCCTCCTGCACGGGCAGCCCGTCCATGTCGGCGCGCAGCAGCACCGCCCGGCCGGAGCGGGCGCCCCGCAGCACGGCGGTGACCGCGGTGGAGCTGCGGCCGGTGGTGATCTCCAGCGGCAGGCCGTCCAGCGCCGCGAGCACGCGCTCCTGCGTGCGGGGCAGGTGCAGGCCGACCTCCGGCTCGCGGTGCAGGTCCCGCCGCAGCCGGACGAGGTCCTCCGCCATCGCCCTGGCGTCCGCCACCACCGACATCCGTTCTCGCCCTCCTCGTGGTCACGTTGTTCCCAGGAGTTTGCGCAGCGGCTACCCTGTGGCCGCCGAAATCGCATGATTCGCGCACCGTTTCCGGACTCAGGAAGGTTTTCGTGCATCCGGACCTGGACGAGCGGGACCTCGAGCTGCTCCACGGGCTGCAGATCGCGCCGCGGGTGACCTGGGCGGACGCGGCCAGGATCCTGGGCACGACCCCGGCGACGGTGGCGGCGCGCTGGGCCCGCCTGCGGGAGGCCGGGGTGGCGTGGGTGACGGCCCACCCCGGTGGCGACTACCGGCGGGTCGTCCTGGCGCTGGTCGAGGTGGACTGCCAGCCCGACGCGCGGGACGAGGTGCTGCGGGCGGTGTGCGCGGATCCGCGCGCGGTCACCGTCGAGGAGTCGACGCGCGGCCGCGACCTGCTGCTCACCGTGATCACCCCCGATCTGGCCGGGCTGACCACGTTCGTGCTCGACGACCTGCCGCGAATGCCCGGCGTGCAGCGGCAGCGCACGCACGTCGTCAGCGCCACCCACCGCGACGGCAGCTCGTGGCGGCTGGACGCGCTGAACCGGTCGCAGGAGCTGGCGTTCGAGGCCACGGCCCGGGCCACCCGCCCGGCGCCGGGCGTGACCGCGCCGCCGAACGCGGGCCCGTTGATCTCCGCGCTGGCCCACGACGGGCGGCGCACGGCCGCCGAGCTGGCGTCGCTGACCGGCCGCAACCCGGCGACCGTGCGGCGGCAGATGGCCCGGCTGCTCGCCTCGGGGCTGCTGTCGTTCCGGTGCGAGGTCGCCCAGTCGGTGTCGCGCTGGCCGATCAGCAGCACCTGGCTGGCCAGCGTCGCCCCGGCCGACCAGCAGCGCACCGTCGAGGCGATCACGACGCTGCCGGAACTGCGGATGTGCCTGTCCACCACCGGCGACAGCAACATCGCCTTCACCGTGTGGACCCGGTCGCTGGCCGACCTGCTGCGGCTGGAGCGCCTCATCGGGGAGAAGCTGCCGTGGCTCACCGTGCGCGACAACGGGATCAACCTGCGCACCCCCAAGCGGATGGGCTGGCTGCTCACCCCGGACGGGCGCGCGACCGGCGAGGTCGTGCCGCCGGTGACGTGGTGATCGCTACCGCGGCAACGGCTGCGCGGCGATGAGCTCCTCCGGCGCGGACAGCCGCCACGCCTCGTAGACCAGTTCGGCCAGCTCGTCGGCGTCGATGCCGGCCAGGTGGACCACCACCCAGCCGAACCCGCCCGCGGTGAACTGCTCCTCGAACACCTCCGGCCGCTCCGCGACCAGCGCCTGCTGCTCGATCAGGGTCTGCTTCAGCCCCACGGTCTCCGTGCGCGGCCAGTAGTAGCCGAACCGCTTGCCGCGCACGCTGTAGGACGTGTACTCGCTGCCCTTGCCGCGCTCGACCTCCGCCAGCGCGTCCACCATCTCGTGGAACTCCGCACTGCGCACGCTCATCGCACACCCCCGTCGTCCGGCCCTCAGCCTAGACAAACCGGGCAGGGGTCAGGAATCGGTCCAGGGCCGCAGTTTCTCCGGATTGCGCACCGCCCAGATGCGGGTCACGCGGTCGCCGTCGACCTCGAACGCCAGCACCGCCTCGGTGCGGCCGGCGTGCCGGACCACCAGGCCGGGCTGGCCGTTGACCGGGCGTTCCTCCAAGCCGAGACCGGGGGCCTGCTCGACGAGCGCGGCCATGTAGCGGGCGATCTCCTCCGCGCCTTCGATCGGGTGCGGCGCGGCGCTGACGAGACCGCCGCCGTCGGCGACCACCGTCGCGCCGGGGTCGAGCAGCCCGACCAGCGCCCGGATGTCCCGGTTTTCCCACGCCCGCTTGAAGTTCCGGACGACCTCCGCCCGCTGCTCGGCGGAGGCGGCGGGCACCCGCGCGTCGCGGACGCGGCGCCGCGCCGACGTGGCGAGCTGACGGCACGCCGCGGGTGTGCGGCCGACGATCTCGGCGACCTCGGCGAACGGGTAGCGGAAAACGTCGTGCAGCACGAACGCCACCCGCTCGGCCGGGGTCATCGCGTCGAGCACGACGAGGAAGGCCATGCTGACCGACTCGTCGAGCGTGACGCGGTCGGCCGGGTCGGCGGCGGACTCGCGGTCGGGCAGGGGCTCCGGGATCCACTCGCCGACGTACCGCTCGCGGCGGGCGCGGGCCGAGCCGAGCAGGTCGAGGCAGATCCGGCTGGCCACGGTCGTCAGCCAGGCGCCCGGGGACTCGATCGCCTCCTGCTGGGCGCGGGACAGGGAGTACCACCGGGCGTAGGTCTCCTGCACGACGTCCTCGGCGTCGGCGAGGGTGCCGAGCAGCCGGTACGCGAGGTTGATCAGCTGACGCCGCTCGCTGATGACGGCGCTCAGGCCCGGATCGGTGGTCATGGTGGCTCCCTCGGTCTCGTGCTCCCCCTCTTGACGAGACAGCGCCCCCGATTGTGAGGCGTGTCCGGATGTGACAGAACACCGTCATTGCCGCCATGGCCGCCGCCGGTCACGATGGGTGCATGGCAACCACCCGCCGTGTCGTGATCGCGGTCTTCCCCGACGTCGACCTCCTCGACGTCACCGGCCCGGCCGAGGTGTTCACGCTGGCCAACCGGACGACCCGGGGCGCGGCCGGCTACGCCGTCCAGCTCGCCGGACCGGACGGCGGCGTCGTCACGACGTCGGCGGGGGTGCGGCTGGTGACCGATCTCGCGTTCGCCGAGGTGGACGGCGCGCTGGACACTCTCCTGGTGCCCGGCGCGGTCGACCTGCGCCCGGACGGGCCGGTCGCCCGGATCGACCAGGACGTGGTGACCTGGGTGAAGGCGACCGCGCCGCAGGCCCGCCGCGTCGCCTCGGTGTGCGTGGGAGCGCACGTGCTGGCCGCGGCCGGGCTGCTGGACGGCAAGACCGCCACCACCCACTGGTCGACCGCCGCGCAGCTGGCCGCCGACCACCCGGCGGTGCGGGTGGACCCCGACCCGATCTTCGTACGCTGCGGGGACGTGTGGACCGGCGCCGGGATCAGCGCCTGCATGGACCTCGCGCTGGCGCTGGTGGCCGAGGACCTGGGCGAGGAGGTCGCCCTGGACGTGGCGCGGCAGCTGGTCATGTACCTCAAGCGCCAGGGCGGGCAGAGCCAGTTTTCGGTCCCGCTGAGCTCGCCGCCCGCCGCGCGCCGGGACATCGACGAGCTGCGGATGTTCATCGCCGACCACCTCGGCGGCGACCTGTCCACCGCGGCGCTGGCGGCCCGGATGTGCCTGAGCGAGCGGCACTTCGCCCGCGTCTTCCGGCAGGAGACCGGCCGCACGCCGGCCGCCTACGTCGAGGCCGCCCGGGTCGAGGCCGCGCGCCGCCTGCTGGAGAGCACCGACGAGCCGCTGGACCGGATCGCCGCGGCATGCGGGCTCGGCTCGGTGGAGACGCTGCACCGGGCGATGCGCAAGCAGATCGGCACCACGCCGGCCGCCTACCGGCGCCGGTTCCGCACCACCGTCTGACTTTCCTGTTTCGGGCGCGGCAATCCCGCCGCGCCTGCCGTTTCCCTGCCCAGAAGGAGTTCCGTCATGCCCGTTTCCCCGACCCTGCGGGAGGTACTCGGCCTCGGCGCCGAGCTGCCCCGGCTCGCCGACACCACCGTCGTGCTGATCGACTTCCAGAACACCTACCGCACCGGGGTGATGACCCTCGAGGGCGCGGAGCCCGCCCTCGCCGCGGGGGCCCGCCTCCTCGCCGCGGCCCGCACGGCCGGCGCGCCGGTGGTGCACGTGCTCAACGACGGCGGGCCGGGCAGCCCGTACGACATCCGGGCCGAGATCGGCGCGACCAGCCCCGAGGTGTCGCCCGCCGACGGTGAGCCCGTGGTGGTCAAGCGCTTCCCGGACGCCTTCCACGAGACCGAGCTGGAGAAGGTGCTGCGCGAGCTGGGTTCCGGCACGGACCTGGTGCTGGCCGGTTTCATGACCCACATGTGCGTCACGTTCACCGCCCAGGGCGCCTTCAACCGCGGCTACCGCCCGACGATCGTCGCCGAGGCCACCGCGACCCGGGCCCTGCCCGCCCCGGACGGCACCGCGGTGGCGGCGGGCACGCTGCAGACCGCGGCCCTGACCACGATCGGCGACCTGTTCGGCACGATCGCGCCGACGGTGGCGGACCTGACGCGCTGACCGCTCCGGCGCGGCGGCCGGAACGCCCTTGGTCGCGTTCCCGACGGGCTGGGCACGGACACTGTCGGTGCCCGACGGCCAAGGCGACCGCGGGCAACCGAACCGGCAGTGGATCGCCACCGTCGTGGTCGCGCTGCGGCGTGTCGCCGGCGCCCTTCTCGGGGCTGGATCGGAGCGAACGCCACGCTCCGATCCAGCTCCGCCACACTGACTGAACAGCGCACCCACAACGTCGCCCGTGCCCGACAGGTAGCCCTGACGGTAGGCGGCCGACAGTGCGAAACGTGAGACCGTGCAGTGCGGTCACACCCTCGTCCGCAGCCGTCGCCGCGGATCGCCGGGTGCTCAGCGCAGCCGACGCGCGCGTTCCGCCGCGAACGCCCGGCCCAGCCCGATCCGCTCCGCCGGGGAGACCGTCCGCCGCAGCTCGTTGAGCAGGCCGCGCTCGACGGCGCGGATGTGCTCGGCCACGATGCTTTCCAGGCGCAGCAACGCTTTCTCCCCCTCCGGGCCGGGGTCCAGCGCGGCCCGCGCGTCCGCCGCGAAGTCCGGCACGACGGCGCGCAGGACGCGCGAAGCCGCCGTGGCGTGGGCGGTCAGCAGCGACACCAGCTCACCCGCCAGCGCGGCCCGGTCGGCCTCGTCGTTGCGCAGTTCGCGGAACAGCTCCTCCATCCGCCGGTGGTCGGCCTGCACCAGCTCCGTCACGTCGGTGCCGGGCGTCGCCGCCGGGGACGGGCGCGTCCAGCCGAACGTCAGCTCCACCGCCTGCCGCCAGTGCGCGTACTCCCGCTCGCGGCGGGACGGGTCCATCTCCGGCAGCCACTGGCCCGCCCGGTGCCAGTTGCGCCGCAGCCCCTCCAGGTCCGGCCAGTACCCCACCGACAAACCCGCCGCGTAGGCCGCGCCCAGCGACACCGTCTCCGCCACCATCGGGCGCACCACCGGCACGTCCAGGACGTCCGCGACGAACTGCATCAGCAGGTTGTCCGCGGTCATCCCGCCGTCGACGCGCAGCGTGGACAACGCGATCCCGGAGTCGGCGTTCATCGCCTCGACCACCTCACGCGTCTGCCAGCCGGTGGCCTCCAGCACCGCCCGCGCCAGGTGCCCCTTGGTGATGTACGAGGTCAGCCCGGCGATCACCCCGCGCGCCTCGCTGTGCCAGTGCGGCGCGAACAACCCGGAGAACGCCGGCACGATGTAGCAGCCGCCGTTGTCCTCGACGGTGCGCGCCAGCGTCTCGATCTCCGGCGCGCTGCCGATCAGGCCGAGCCCGTCGCGGAACCACTGGACCAGCGACCCGGTGACGGCGATCGAGCCTTCCAGCGCGTACACCGCGGGCTCGTCGCCTATGCGGAAGCCGACCGTGGTGAGCATGCCGTGCGTGGACAGCACCGGGGTCGTCCCGGTGTTGAGCAGCAGGAAACTGCCGGTGCCGTAGGTGCACTTCGCCTCGCCCGGCGCGAAGCAGGTCTGGCCGAACAACGCGGCCTGCTGGTCACCCAGCGCGGCGGCGATCCGGATCCCCGGCACCACCCGCGACGTCGTGCCGTACACCTCGGTGGACGAGCGGATCTCCGGCAGCATCGCCCGCGGCACGTCGAAGAACTCCAGCAGCTCGTCGTCCCAGGACAACGTGCGCAGGTTCATCAGCATCGTGCGCGAGGCGTTGGTGACGTCGGTGACGTGCACCCCGCCGTCCGGCCCGCCGGTGAGGTTCCAGATCAGCCAGCTCTCGATCGTGCCGAACAGCACGTCCCCGCGCTCGGCCCGCTCACGCAGGCCCGGCGTGTGCTCCAGCTGCCAGCGGATGCGCGGCGCCGAGAAGTACGTCGCCAGCGGCAGCCCGCACAGGCGCCGGACGCGGTCCGCGCCCGGTTCCCGCGCCAGCGCCTCGACCATGGCGTCGGTGCGGGTGTCCTGCCACACGATCGCGCGCCCGACGGGGGCTCCGGTGTGCCGGTCCCACAGCACGGTCGTTTCGCGCTGGTTGGCGATCCCGAGCGCGGCGACCTGCTCCGCGCCGATACCGGCGTCGGCCAGCGCCTGCGGCACGATCCGGCCGAGGTTGCGCCAGATCTCGGTAGCGTCGTGCTCGACCCAGCCCGGACGCGGGAAGTGCTGCTGGTGCTCGCGCTGCGCCACGGACACCAGCCGCCCGCGGGCGTCGAACAGGATGCACCGGGTGGACGTGGTGCCCTGGTCGACCGCCATCACGTAGTGCTGCACCGGATCACCTCCTCCTCACCGGGACGCGACGAGGTCGCGCGAAACCGCCCTGGCCGCGTCGCGGACCTGCTCCAGCAGCCGCGGTTTCGGGTGCCCGCTCGGCTCGCAGATCCGGTCCTCGGCGCCGGACACGCCGATCGCGCCGACCACGATGCCACCGTGCCCGCGGATGGGCGCGGCGATCCCGGCCTCGCCCGGCACCATCTCACCGCGCTCGGCCGCCCACCCGGCCCGGCGCACCTCGGCCAGCGCGCGGGCGACCGCGGACGGCGGGAGGGTCCGGCGGGTGTAGGCCTCCGGCCCGGCCGCGTGCCAGGACGCCAGCAGCGCGGCGTCGTAGGCGAGCAGCACCTTGCCCAGCGCGGTGGCGTGCAGCGGCAGCATCGCGCCGACGTCCAGGGTCTGCGGGCTGTCGTCCGGGCGGAACACGTGGTGCACCACCAGCACCCGGCCCTCCAGCGGCGCGCCGATCCGCACCGCCTCGCCGCTGCGGGCGGCCAGCGCGTCGGCCCAGTTGATCGCCCGCGACCGCAGCTCGTTCACGTCGAGGTGGCTGCTGCCCAGGTGCAGCAGGGCGGCGCCGAGCTGGTACTTGCCGGTGTCGCGGTCCTGCTCGACGAACCCGACGCCGGCCAGGGTGCGCAGGATGCCGTGCGCGGTGCCCTTGGCCAGCTCGAGCGACTCGGCGATCTCCACGACGCCGAGGCGCCCGGAACCACGCGCCAGCAGCCGGAGGATCGCGGCGGCGCGCTCGATGGACTGGATGGGACCCGGCACAGCGGGGACCCTAACCCGCCCGCACCGGGTTCGACAATGTCGAACCGCACTTCCGAGTGTTCGACAATGCCGACCACCGCGCGTTGCCGCGGTCTCACCGCCGGTCATAGCTTCGGCGTCACCAATGGGGGGAACCGGTCCTTTGTGGAGGAAGCAATGACGCGAAGCCTCAAGGCCCGCGGACTCGCCGGCGAACTCGCCGCCGAGTTCGTGGGGACGATGATCCTCATCCTGTTCGGATGCGGGGTGGTGGCCCAGGTGTCGGCCGCCGGCATCGGGGACCACGACAGCATCGCCTGGGCCTGGGGCATCGGCGTCACGCTGGGCGTCTACGTCGCCTCGCGGATCAGCGGCGCCCACCTCAACCCCGCGATCACCGTCGCGCTCGCCGTGTTCCAGGGCTTCTCCTGGCGCAAGGTCGCACCCTACGCGCTGGCCCAGACCGCGGGTGCGTTCGTCGCCGCGCTGCTGGTGCGCTGGAACTACACCGAGGTCCTGAACGCCGTCGACCCGGGCCTGACCATCAAGACCCAGGGCGTGTTCTCCACCCTGCCGGGCAACGGCACACTCCCGGTCGGCGACTGGGGCGCCTTCCGCGACCAGGTGATCGGCACCGCGATCCTGGCGCTGGTCATCTTCGCCATCACCGACCTGCGCAACACCGCGCCCGCGGCCAACCTCGGCCCGGTCGTCGTCGGCTTCCTGGTCGTCGCGATCGGCATGGCCTGGGGCACCAACGCCGGCTACGCCATCAACCCGGCCCGCGACTTCGGCCCGCGCCTGGCGTCCTGGCTGACCGGCTACGACACCGCGTGGAGCGACCAGTACGGCAACCCGTACTGGTGGGTCCCGATCGTCGCGCCGATCGTCGGCGCGGTCATCGGCGGCGCGATCTACAAGTACTTCATCAGCCGCCACCTGCCCCGCACCGAGGACATCGGGCCCGCCAAGGCCCTCGAGCCCACCGCCTGAGTTCACGAAGGAGTGACCATGCCCGATTTCGTCGGTGCCGTCGACCAGGGCACCACCAGCACCCGGTTCATGATCTTCGACCACGGCGGCAACGAGATCGCCCGCCACCAGCTGGAGCACGAGCAGATCCTGCCCCGCCCTGGCTGGGTCGAGCACAACCCCACCGAGATCTGGGAGCGCACCCGCGCGGTGATCGCGAGCGCGCTGACCAAGGCCAACCTGACGGTCGCCGACCTGGCCGCGCTCGGCATCACCAACCAGCGCGAGACCACCGTGGTGTGGAACCGGCGCACCGGCCGCCCCTACACCAACGCCATCGTCTGGCAGGACACCCGCACCGACCGCATCGCCTCCGCGCTGGAGCGCGGCGGCCAGGGCGAGGTGATCCGCCGCAAGGCCGGCCTGCCACCCGCCACGTACTTCTCCGGCGGCAAGCTGCAGTGGATCCTGGAGAACGTCGACGGGGTCCGGGCCGACGCGGAGAACGGCGACGCCCTGTTCGGCACCACCGACAGCTGGCTGATCTGGAACCTCACCGGCGGGGTGGACGGCGGCGTGCACGTCACCGACGTCACCAACGCCTCCCGCACCATGCTGATGGACCTGGAGAAGCTGGACTGGGACGACGAGCTGCTGTCGTTCTTCGGCATCCCGCGGCGGATGCTGCCGGAGATCAAGCCGTCGTCCGGCCACTTCGGCACCACCCGCGCTGACGGCCCCCTGGGCGGCGAGATCGCGATCACCGGCGTGCTGGGCGACCAGCAGGCGGCCACCGTCGGCCAGGTGTGCTTCCGGCCCGGCGAGGCCAAGAACACCTACGGCACCGGCAACTTCCTGCTGCTCAACACCGGCCACGAGCTGGTGCGGTCGAAGCACGGGCTGCTCACCACGCTGTGCTACCAGTTCGGCGACGACAAGCCGGTGTACGCGCTGGAAGGCTCCATCGCGGTCACCGGGTCGGCCGTGCAGTGGCTGCGCGACCAGCTCGGCATCATCAGCGGCGCCTCGCAGAGCGAGACGCTGGCCCGGCAGGTCGAGGACAACGGCGGGATCTACTTCGTCCCGGCGTTCTCCGGGCTGTTCGCGCCGTACTGGCGGTCCGACGCCCGCGGCGCGATCGTCGGCCTGACCCGCGCCACCACCAACGCCCACCTGGCGCGCGCCACCCTGGAATCGATCTGCTACCAGACGCGCGACGTCGTGGAGGCCATGCAGAACGACTCCGGCGTCACGCTCGACGTGCTGCGCGTCGACGGCGGCGTCACCGCGAACGAGCTGTGCATGCAGCTGCAGGCGGACATCCTCGGCGTGCCGGTGTCCCGGCCGGTCGTCGCCGAGACCACCGCGCTCGGGGCCGCCTACGCGGCCGGGCTGGCCGCCGGGTTCTGGCAGTCGACCGACGAGCTGGAACAGAACTGGAACGAGGACCGGCGCTGGGAGCCGTCGTGGAACGACGCCCAGCGCGCCGAGGGGTACGCCGGCTGGCAGAAGGCCGTCGGCCGCACCCTCGACTGGGTCGACGTCGAGTGAATCCCGTGCCGGAGCGGCCTGCGTGGCGGCGCCCGCCCAAGGCGCCGCCACACGCGGCTCGCCGCTCCGGCACCACGCTTGGAAAAGAGGAGAGAGCCGTGTCCCAACCCCTGTCCCCCGCCTACCGCGGCGACGCGCTGCGGCGGCTGGCGAACGAAGAGTTCGACGTGCTCGTCGTCGGTGGCGGCGTGACCGGCGCGGGCGCCGCGCTGGACGCGGCCTCACGCGGGCTGTCGGTCGCCCTGGTCGAGGCCCGCGACCTGGCCGCGGGCACATCCAGCCGGTCGAGCAAGCTGATCCACGGCGGGCTGCGTTACCTGGAGCAGCTGGACTTCAAGCTGGTGCGGGAAGCGCTGCGGGAACGCGGGCTGCTGCTGCGCACCCTCGCGCCGCACCTGGTGCGGCCGGTGAAGTTCCTGGTCCCGCTCCAGCACCGGGTCTGGGAGCGCGGGTACATCGGAGCCGGGGTGACGTTGTACGACACGCTCGGCGGGGCGCGGGCGCTGCCGCGGCACCGGCACCTGAGCCGGCGGCGCGCGTTCGAGGTGGCGCCCGGCCTGGCCGACGACGCGCTGATCGGCGCGATCCAGTACTACGACGCGCAGGTCGACGACGCCCGGCACACCATGATGATCGCGCGCACGGCCGCCGACCAGGGCGCGGCGGTGGTCACCAGGACGCGCGTGACCTCGCTGGTCCGCGAGGGCGAGCGGGTCGTGGGCGCGCGGGTCACCGACCGGGAGAGCGGCGCGGAGATCACCGTGCGGGCGCGCGTGGTGATCGCCGCGACCGGGGTGTGGAGCGACGACATCGCCGAGGCCGCCGGCATCGAGAAGCCGTTCACGGTGCGCGCGTCGAAGGGCATCCACCTGGTGGTGCCGCGGGAGAAGATCGACCTGGACACCGGGCTGATCCTGCGCACCGAGAAGAGCGTGTTGTTCGTGATCCCGTGGGGCCCGCACTGGATCGTCGGCACCACGGACACCGAGTGGGACCTGGACCGCGAGCACCCGGCGGCCAGCCGCGCGGACGTGGACTACGTGCTCGACCACGTGAACGCGGTGCTGCGCAAGCCGTTGACGCACGACGACATCGAGGGCGTGTACGCCGGGCTGCGGCCGCTGCTGGCGGCGAAGGCGACCGCGACCACGAAGCTGTCGCGGGAGCACGCGGTGGCGCACCCGGTGCCGGGGCTGGTGGTCGTGGCCGGCGGGAAGTACACCACGTATCGGGTGATGGCCGCCGACGCCGTCGACGCGGCGATGTCCGATGTGGACCGTCCGGCGCCGCCGTCGTGGACGGACAAGCTGCCGATCGTGGGCGCGCGCGGGTACGCGGAGGTCTGGGAGGGCCGGTACGCGCTCGCGCGGCGGGCGGGTCTGCCGGTGGCGCGGATCGAGCACCTGCTGGGCCGGTACGGCACGGCGGTCGAGGAGGTCCTCGCGCTGGTCGCTGAGCGGCCGGAGCTGGGCGAGGAGATCCCCGGCGCGCCGGACTACCTGAAGGCCGAGGCGGTGTACGCGGTGACGCACGAAGGCGCGCTGCACCTGGAGGACGTGCTCACGCGGCGGACGCGGATCTCGATCGAGCAGCGGGACCGCGGACTGGCGGCGGCCCCGGCGGTGGCCGACCTGATCGCCCCGGAGCTGGGCTGGACCGCCGACCGGCGCGACCGCGAGGTGGCGCACTACCGGGCGCGCGTCGAGGCGGAACGCACCGCGCAGGAAGCGCCCGACGACGCGACGGCGAACGAACGCCGCCTGGCGGTGCCGGCACTGGGCTGAGACCCGCCCCGGGTGATCTCCGTGAGGGGTGGGATCACCCGGGGCTCAGCCGCACCCACACCGCGGGTGACGGAACACCCGCGTGGTTCACCACCGTCAGCAGGTACCAGCCCGGCGGCGCCAGTTCCGGCGAGCCGGGCAGCCGCATCCGGAGCCGGTCCGTCCCGGCCACGGTCACGGGCAGGTCCACCAGTCGCTGTTCCAGCTCACTGGAGTGGGTCGTGGCGCCGGGGCGGATCAGCGACGCGCTCGCGATGTCCGCCGCGTCCGGCACGTCCGCCTCCAGCGTCCCGCCGTAGTGCACCTCGGGCGTGGTCACCACGACCAGCGGGCGCGGGCCGGCGAACAGGTACGGCGGCCAGAACACCTCGATGCGCATCTCCTCGGTCTTGCGCGCCGGGTTGGAGCCCGCGGTCACGACCTTGCCGTCCGGCACCAGCAGCGCCACCGAGTGGTACAGCCGCGGCACCCGGCTCGCCGCGGCCATCGTCCACGTCCCGCTCACCGGGTCGAAGATCTCGGCCTCCAGCGCCGCCGCGGCCGCGTGCTCCTCCATCATCGAACCGCCGTTGACCAGCACGGTCCGGTCCGGCAGCAGCGTCGCGCACAGGTGCATCCGCGCCATGTGCAGGTCCGCCGCGGGCGTGTAGCGGGGCGCGGAGGCGGACAGGTCCGCGATGGCGGCCGAGGCGGTCGCGCCCGAGTGGTCGTGCATGTCCCACGGCCCGCCGCCGATGATCATCACCCGCTGGTCCTGCGCGGGCGGCAGCAGCACACTCGCGGACTGGTTGCGTAGCCCCGCGTCGGGCAGGCCCGGGACGTCGGTCACCGCGTTTGAAGCGAGGTCCCACACGCCAGGCCGCACCCCGTTGTTGCTGCCGTACTGGCCGCCGCTGTAGAACACGCGGCCGTCGGCGAGCAGGAACAGGTGCCCGTACATGGGCCAGTGCGCCGACCCGGGCCGGGTGGTCCAGCCCGCGCCTTCGGTGTAGACCTCGGGGACGGTGTTGAGCATGCCGGTCTCGTCGAGCCCGGCGACGGCGAGGACCCGCCCGTCCCCCAGCGCGAGCAGCGACGGGTACCACCGGCCGCCCGCCATGTCCGGTTGCGCCGTCCAGGTCAGGGTGTCGGGGTCGAACGCGACCGACTGCCGCAGGCCGAGGAACGGGTCGTACTGCCCGGTGCCGCCGGCGGCGAGGAGCCGTCCGTCGGGCAGGAACGCGTGGCCGACGCAGAACAGGTCGACCGGCGTGTGCGGCTGCTCGACCTCCTCGCCGGGGTAGTGCCAGATCGTGGTGCCGTAGAGGTGCGCGTGGTGCCGGTCGGGGTCGTTGCTCGACCCGGCGAAGAACAGCACGTCCCCGGTGCGCAGCAGCGCGGCGTGCACGGCGAGCGTGCCGGAGTCGCGTTCCAGCAGGCGCCACACCCCCATTTCGGGCGCCATGTGCAGGTCGGTGAGCGGGTGCAGCAACCGGTGCAGCGCGGCGTTCTGCCCGGCCGGGTCGTCCACGGCCAGCACGACGAAGTGCGGTTCGCCGCCGAACCCGGCGACGGCGAGGCCGCAGCCCTGGTTCTCCCAGAACCCCCAGTCCGGCACGGGGATCCACGGTCCCCAGCCGTCCGCGGGCCGCACGTCGTCGTCGAGCCGCCAGCCGATCGTGCACAGCGCGCGGTTCTGGCCTGCCGGGTTGTCGACGGTCAGGACGATCAGCTCGTCGTTGCCGTCCCCGTCGAGGTCGGCGACCGCGACGGCCGCGCCCTGGTTGTCCCAGAACCCCCAGTCGGGCACGGCTCGCCACGGTCGCCAGTCCGTCACCACGCCGTCCGGGTTCAGGGTGCCGCTGCGGTAGAAGCCGGCGTTGGCGCCCTCGGGCGCGTCGACCATGAGCACGACGAGCTGCGGGCCGGCGGCGGTGCGGGCGACGGTGATGTCCCCGCCCGCGTTGAGCCAGGCGAACCAGTCCGGCACCGGCTGCCAGGGCGTCCAGCCGCCGGTGACCGCGCCGGTGTCCCGGTCGAGCGACCAGCCGACGCGGTAGAACGCCTGGTTCGGACCGTCCGGCGCGTCGACCAGGTAGACGATCAGGTCGGGTTCACCGTCGCCGTTCACGTCGGCCACGGCGACCCCGGCGGCGTCGTTCTCCCAGGAGAACCAGTCGGGCACCGGCTGCCAGGCGGTCCACCCGCCGGTCAGGGCGCCGGTGTCGTCGAGCCCCCGCCCGAGGCGGTAGAAGGCGGCGTTCTGGCCGGGCGGGTTGTCGACCATCAGGAGCACGAGGTCCCCGCCCGCGGTGGCGATCGACGCGCCGCTGTTCTCCCAGGAAAACCAGTCCGGCACGGCGGTGAAATCGGTCTGCACCGGCCCGATCCCACCCGGTCCACGACCACCCCGGCTAGGGCCGAACGCCTCTTACCCCGGGTACGTGCCCCGGTCTCATGTGGACTTGGCGGGAGGCAGCTGGGACAGATCGTGCCGGTAGTCCTCGGCGTTCTCCGGCAGCAGCGCGCTCAACAGGCCGAGCGCGTGCCGGGCCCCGGCGCTCAGGGCTTCCACGAGTTCCGCTTCGCCGACGGAGGTCCGCCGGACCTCGCGGCCGCCCGAACAGCTGACCAGCACCCGCCCTCCGCCGATTCGCTCGATCGCGAACTCGACCGGCATGTCGGGGAACAACGTCGAGACCCGCTGCTCGGCCGGCAGCCGGGCGAGCAGGGTGCAGATGTAGGCCCACAACTGGTCGACGAGGTCCCAGTGCGTCAGGCCCATGATCTCGACGCCGTCGATCACCAGCTCGATGGCGCCCTCGACGTAGAGGGGGTCCTCCGGCGGATCCGAGGTCGCGAGGAGTGGTTCGAAGGTGCCGTCCTCGCGGCGGAGGAAGTTGCGGATTTCGATCACGGTGTCCGGCTCACCCGCCCCACAGGTGGTGCAGCTCGTTGCCCTGGTGGTCCGATGTCGTGAAGCTGCCGCGCACCCACACCGAGATCCCGCCGGGCCAGTACGTCACTTCGAGGGCGCGGATCTGGGTCTCGTCGAGCAGTGCGCACACGTGTTCGCCGTCGGCCAGGTCGTAGCACATCCCCGCCGGTTCGAAGCACACCTGCCCGCCGCCCTCGCCCGCCACGCGGAAACGGAGCGTGCTGCCCGTCCCGTCCGGTGCCTGAGCCAACGCCATCCCTCCTCAGGGAATCCGGTGCAGCACGGACTCGTGGCCGCCGCTCCCCGCACCCTACGGCCGCCAAGCCCCGCGCCACGACCGATTTCCCGGTCCAGACCTATTCGGCCAGCGGAAGCGCCCGGTCGTTCTCCTCCTTGATGGCCCGCAGGTGCGTCCACGCCTCGACCGTTCGCACGCCCGGCAGGCCGCGCACGCGCTCCAGCGTGGCGAGCACGTCGTCGAGTGAGCCGGCCCGGATGGTGCCGATTCCGCTGCACCAGCCGATCCCGGTGGCCAGGCAGTCGATCTCGTCGAGCGCGGCGATCTTGCGCGCCACGGGTTCGGTGTCACCGTTGACGTCCAGCGCGAACCCCATCGTGTGGATACGGCTCAGCGGCGTCAGCCGCACGAGCGCGCCGACGTGGACCACCCCGGTCTCCAGCAGCCGCAGCACCCGGGCACGCGCCGCGCCCGCGGAGAGGCCGGTGACACTCGCCAGCTCGGCGAAGGAAGCCCGGCCGTCGGCACGCAGGTGCGCCAGCAACGCGTGGTCGTGAGCGTCGAGCTCGATGTGCGCGAGCGGGCCGGGGCTCTCCAGCGGCCCGGGCGGGAAGTAGGGGTCCTTCCAGATGCGCAGGTAGGTCATGGTCTGCAGCGCGCGCACCCCGGGCACGGCCTGCACGCGCGCCAGGCCGCGGGCGAAGGACTCCAGGTCGGCCGTGCGCAGCTCGGCGGTGACGGCGAACCGGCCCGCGGTGGTGGTGACGAAGGAGACCTCGCCGAGTTCGGCGACCTGCCGCGCGACCGGGCCCGCGGGGCCGTCGGTCTCGATGGTCACGTGGCCGAGCTGGTGCAGCCCGAACACCGCCGGGTGGATCGCACCGACCAGCCGGAGCCCGCCCTCGCCGAGCAGGCGCTGCACGCGGGCCTTCGTGGTGGACCGGGCCAGCCCGACCAGGCGGGCCAGCGTCTCGTAAGAGGCTCGGCCGTCCTCGTGCAGGGCGCGGACGAGCCGCTCGTCGATCTCGTCCAGGTTCCCGTGCACGGGGACAACCTAACGCATACCAGCCACCCCGACGATCTGTTCACGCAAATCGCCCATCAAAAGTCGCAACGGCGACAGTCAACGCTCACGACAGTCGAATCATGCATTGATCACCGGCCCGCGCGGATGTAACGTCTGCGCCCACTGACACGGTCGGCTCGGAGGTGCGGTGGGCGTGGGGAGTACGGATCGGGTGTTCTTCGGCCAGCCGCGCGGGCTGGTCGGGCTGTTCTTCGCCGAGGCGTGGGAACGGTTCTCCTACTACGGCATGCGCGCGCTGCTGCTGTACTACATGACCGACCGGATCCTGGACGGCGGTCTCGGCATCGACCCGGGCAGCGCGAAGTCGCTGATCGCGGTCTACGGCTCGGCGACGTACATGGCGGCGATCCTGGGCGGCTGGATCAGCGACCGGCTGCTCGGGGACCGGCGGGCGACGCTCACCGGCGGGGTCCTGATCATGTGCGGCCACATCTGCCTCGCGATCCCCGCCGGGGCCGGCGCGCTGTTCGCGTCGATGATCTTCATCGCGAGCGGCACCGGGCTGCTGAAACCGACGATCTCCTCGTCGGTCGGCGACCTCTACGCCCGCGACGATCCGCGGCGCGACTCGGGGTTCAGCATCTACTACATGGGGATCAGCGTCGGGGCGGTCGCCGCGCCGCTGGTCGTGGGCACCGTCGGCGAACGGTACGACTACCACCTCGGATTCGGTCTGGCGGCGATCGGCATGGCGCTCGGACTCGTGGTCTACGTGCGCAGCCAACGCCACCTCAGCCCGCTCAGCAGCGCGCCGAAGAACCCGTTGCGGCTGGGCGAGGTGCCTCGCTCGCGTGTGGTCGCGGTGGCGGCCGGGGTCGCGGTGCTCGTCGCCGTGCTCGCCGCGACGATCGGCACCGGCGCGCTCGGCCCGGGCGGGGTCGTCGACCTGATCAGCGTGCTCGCGATCGCGCTGCCGGTCGGCTACTTCACGGTCATGCTGCGCAGCAAGCGCACCACCGCGGCGGAGCGGGCGCGGGTGCGCGGCTACATCCCGATGTTCGTCGCCGCGGTCGCGTTCTGGTGCATCCAGGAACAGGGCGCGACCGTTATCGCGCAGTACGCGGACGAGAGCACCGACCTGGGGGCGTTCGGGTTCACCATCCCGGCGTCGTGGTTCCAGTCCGTCGGGTCGCTCGTGCTGATCGTCCTGACGCCGCTGTTCGCGTTGATGTGGCTGCGGCTCGACCGGTCCTCCCGCTCCCCCGGCACGGCGCACAAGTTCGCGGCGGGCCTGGCGATCGCCGGGCTGTCCTACCTGATGCTCGTGCTGCCCGCGGCGAGTCCCGGCCAGACCAGCCCGCTGTGGCTGATCGGCAGCCTCGCCGTGGTCACGATCGGCGAGATGTGCCTGTCCCCCATCGGGTTGTCCGCGACGACCCGGCTGGCGCCCGCCGCGTTCGCCACCCAGACGATGGGCCTGTGGTTGTCGTCGAACGCCGCCGGGCAGGGCATCGGGGCGCAGCTGGTGAAGTTCTACGACGCCGGGTCGGCGGCCGCCTACTTCGGCCTGCTCGGGATGGGCGCGGTGGTCCTCGCCCTGGTGCTGTTCGCGCTCGCGCCGCTCATCCGGCGGCAGTCCGAACGCGGCTTGTCCACAGTGGAACTCACACGCGAGGGGCAGCGATGACCCGCACCGTCTTCCGCGGCGGCACGGTGTTCGACGCCGCCTCCCGCACCGCCGGTCCCGCCGACGTGGCGGTCGAGAACGGCTGGATCACCGACGTCGGCACCGGCCTCGACGGCGACGAGGAGGTCGGCTGCGCAGGCCGCGGCGTGCTGCCCGGGCTGATCGACTGCCACGTCCACCTCACCATGACCGGCGCGGACCTGTTCGCCGCCGCGCAGGAGCCGTTCTCGCTGCAGTTCTACGAGGGCGCGCGGAACATGGTCAGGACGCTCGCGGCCGGGGTGACCACGGTCCGCGACGCGGCGGGCGCCGACCTCGGGATGCGCGTGGCGCAGGAACGCGGCCTGATCCCGGGTCCGCGCATGCAGATCTCGCTGAACATGCTGAGCCAGACCGGCGGGCACGGCGACCCGTGGTGGCCCTCGACGTGCGTGGTGGACCTGCTGCCGCCGCACCCGGGCCGCCCGCCGGTGATCGTGGACGGCCCGGAGGAGATCCGGCGCAAGATCCGCGAACTCGTGCGTGCCGGCGCGGACGTCATCAAGGTCGCGACCAGCGGCGGCGTGGTGTCCAGCGGCGCCGGGCCGCGGATCCCGCACTTCCGCGACGACGAGATCGCCATGATGGTGACCGAGGCGTCGGCGGCGGGCCTGCACGTCATGGCGCACGCGCACGGCGAGGGCGCGAAAGCGGCGGTGCGCAACGGGGTCCGCTCGATCGAGCACGGTCACTTCCTGGACGACGAGACGCTGGAGATGATGGCCGCGCGGGGCACGTGGCTGGTGCCGACGCTCAGCGCGGGCGTCGGGCTGCGGCAGGCCGTCGAGGCGGGTGTGCCGTACCCGGACCACATCGCCGAGAAGATCCGTCAGAGCTCCGGCGACAGCGTGCGGCGCGCCGTCGAGGCGGGCGTGCGGATCGCGATGGGGACCGACGCGCCGCTGTACCCGCACGGCGAGAACCTGCTGGAGCTGGAGCTGCTCGTCGAGCACGGCCTGTCCCCCGGCGAGGCCCTGCACGCCGCGACACTGTCCGCGGCCGAGCTGATGGGGCTGGAGTCCACGCTCGGCTCGATCGCCCCGGGCAAGCGCGCGGACCTGGTCATCGTGGACGGGGACCCGCTCGACGTGCGCGATCTGGGCAAGCGGATCCTCGCCGTGTACCAGGACGGCCGTGCCGTGCACGTGGCCGACCGGGACGTGCCGGACTGACGCCCTTACCCGGCGTAGGTGCCGTCGCCGGTCTCCGGTGCGCCCTTGGGCAGCACCTTGACCTGCGGGGCCTTCGTCGTGGTCTTCGACGGCGCGGGTGGCCGCGTCGACGTGCCCGGCCGCGGCTTCGTGGTCGTCGTCGAGGTCGGGCCGGTGATCGTGAACGTCGCGGTCGCCGTGCCGTTGCCTGCCGGGCCGCCGCTGCCGGAGCAGGTGAAGGTGGCCTGGTAGCTGCCGGGTTTCGCCGCGGCCTTCCCGGTGCCGGTGTAGCCGTCCAGGACGCGGGTGAGCGTCACCGGGGCGGCGAGCCCGGGCGAGGTCACCGTGCTGGCGTTGCCCGCACAGTACGCGCTGAACTCGAGTGTCTGCCCCGGCGACACCGACGACGGCGACACGCTGAGCTTCGGCGGCGGCGCGGTGGCGCTGGCGGCCGGCGCGGCGAGCACCCCGGCCGCGAAGGCGAGCAGCCCGGCGCCGGCGAGAATCTTCTTGTGCTGCATGGTTTCCTCCCAGAATCGTCACCGCAGTGCGGCGTAGACGATGATGTTGTCGCGGTAGCTGCGCGCGGCCCGGTCGAAGCTGCCGCCGCAGGTGATCAGCCGCAGCTCGGGCCCGGCGGTGTCGCCGTAGACCGCTTCGGTGGGGAACTCGTCCTTGTCGATCTGCTCCACGCGGGTCACCGCGAACGTGACGGTGGAACCGTCCTTTCGCGACACCACCACCTCGTCCCCCGGCACGAGTTCCTTGAGGCGGTGGAAGATCCCCGGCCTGCCGCCGCCGTCCACGTGCCCGAGGACCACCGCGGGCCCCGGCTCCCCCGGCGACGGCCCGAGCCGGTACCACCCGGCCGGCATCGGCTGGGTCACCGGCGGCACCTCGATCGTCTCGTCGGCGTTGAGGCCCAGCGGGACGAGCGTCGAGCGAGCGCCGATCCGCGGGACGTCGAGTGCTTCCGGTTCCACCGGCGCCACGACCTCCGGCTCCGGTGCGGGCTGCACCGGCTGCACGGGCGCGGGCTGCGCGGCGCACCCGCCCAGCAGGAGCAGGGTGAAGGCGAGCAGGAACCGCACGGCGACCATGCCGCTAACTCGCTCCCCGGCCCGGTCCGGTTGCCGCCGAAACCGAACCGTGATGTCCGGGGGACTTCCGTCCACCTCGGACTTCCGATCACGCCTCGGCGTGCGTCCCGTTCGCCACGTCGAGCACCACCAGCGCGGACTGCGCGTCCACGACGTCGCGCGCCGAGCGCAGGTCCAGACCGCTCAGCGCCTCGATGCGGCGCAGCCGCTGGCTGACGGTGTTGGGGTGCACGGTGAGCGCCGCGGCGGTGGCCTGCCGGTCCAGCCCGGCGGCGAGGTGCACCCGCAGCGTCTCCAGCAGGGCGGTGCCGTGGTCGCGGTCGTAGGCGACCAGCCCTCCCAGAGTGCGGTCGGCGTACTCGCACAGCGGGGCCGGGTCGCCGAGCTGGAGCAGCAACCCGGCCACGCCGAGCCGGTCCAGTGTGATCGTGGCGCCCGACTGCCCGGCGTGGGCGGCGACGGCGAGTGCTCCGCGGGCGACCCGGTAGGCCTCGGCGTGGTTGACGGCAGGCGCGGACACCGCGACGGTGGCGTCGTCGACCCCGCGCGCGGTGAGCAGCGCCCGGCGGAAGCCGTCGACGGACTCGCCGTCGGGCCACAAGGCCACCACGTCCCCGCGGTACAGCGCCACCAGCGGGCGCGGCCGGACACCGGCGGCGAGCCGGGTCGCCTCGGCCACCGCCCGCTGGGTCGCGCCCGGCGGCGCCGGTTTCCCGCCCGCCACCACCTGGGCGACGAGCGCGCGGTGCGGGCGCGTCAGGTCGTGGCCCAGCAGCCCGGCGCGGTCCCGCACCGACGGGGCCGACGGGTCGGCCCCGGCCAGCAGGTCGGCGAGCAGCTCGCCACGCAGGTTCTGCTCCACCTCCAGCGCGGTCCGCTGCCGCAGCAGTTCCAGCGACAGCACCACCGAGGCGTGCTCCAGCGCCCGGCGGTCCAGCGGCGGGAGCGGCCCGCCGGGCAGCCACACCCGGGCGGCGACCTCGCCGGTGAGCACGACGTCGGCCACGACGTGCGCACCGCTCTCCCGCACCAGCTCCGCACGCGGTGACCACGGCCCGGCGTCACCGGCCTCCACCGGGCCGCCCGCGGCGGCGAGCTCCTCGCCCCGCGAGTCGCGGACGAGCACCGGCCTGCCGAGCAGGTCGTGCAGCGCGGCCGCGATCCCGGCGACCCCGCCCGCCTGCACCGCGACGCGCAGCAGCCGTTCGTGGATCCGCTCCGACCGCGTCACCAGGTCGTGCTGGCGGCGCAGGTCGTCCAGCACCCGCGCCGAGGTGATCGCGATGGCGGCGTGCTCGGCGAGCAGCTGGAGCCGGCCGACCTCTTCGGCGCCGAACTCGTGCACGGTGGAGCGGTAGCTGTTGAGCGTGCCGATCACGCCGGAGGCCGTCACGAGCGGGACCGACAGCATCGACAGGTAGCCCTGCTCACGCGCGACACCGCCCCAGACGAAGTCCGGCTCCCGTGAGATGTCCGAGACCGCGCACGGACGGCCGGACAGGAACGCCTGGCTGGACGGCGCCCCGACGTCGGCGGTGGCCTCGATGCGCACCGGCCGGTCGGAGTTGACGCGGGCGACGTAGGCCTCGGTCAGCCCGCTCCACCCGGCGATCACCAGGTTCGCGCGCGCGGTGTCCGGCACCAGGACACCGCAGAAGTCGAGCCCGAGCAGCTCCCGCGCGGTCGCCGCGACCAGGTCGAGCACCTCCCGGAGCCCCTGACCGGCGTTCACCGCCGCGGTCAGGGCGCCGATCGCGCCCAGCCACTCGCGCAGCTCGGAAACCTCATCCACCCCGGAAGTGTCAGCGGGAACACTCCACAAGTCAACTCTGTGTCGTCGCAGACATCGCCCGGCGCGGCGCCGTCGATCAGACTCGGGAAGCGCTCCACCCACGACCGAAAGGGCCCGGGATGTCGACGACGACCACCTCCCCCACCACCGCCGGGACCGGACACGCGCGACCGATCCTCGATCCGGCCACCGGCCGGGTGCTCGACACGGTGCCGGACAGCACCCTCGACGAGGTCGACGCCGCCGTCGCCCGCGCCCGCGCGGCGTTCCTCGGCGGGCCGTGGCCGTCGCTGACCCGCACCGAGCGTGGACGGCTGCTGCTGCGCGTCGCGGACGTCGTCGAAGGCGCCGCCGAGTCGCTGTACCGGCTGGAGACCCGCAACAACGGCCGCCCGGTGACCGAGACCCGCGCGCAGCTGTCCCGGGTGCCGGAGTGGTTCCGCTACAACGCCGGGCTGCTGGCCGCCCAGCGCGACGCCGTGCTGCCCTCCGACGGCCCGTACCTGACCTACCAGCGGCGCGCGCCGCTCGGCGTGTGCGGCATCATCACGCCCTTCAACCACCCGCTGCTCATCCTCGCCCGCAGCCTGTCCGCCGCGCTGGCGACCGGGAACACGGTCGTGGTCAAGCCCTCCGAGATCACGCCACTGTCCACTGTGGCCCTGGCCGATCTGGTTCGCGAAGCCGGTGTCCCGGACGGCGTGGTGAACGTGGTGACCGGCGGCCGGGAGGTCGGCGAGCGCCTCACCGGCCACCCGGACATCGCCAAGATCACCCTCACCGGTGGCACCGAGGCCGGCCGGGCCGCCGCGGTCGCCACCGCGAAGCGGTTCGCCCGCGTCACCGCCGAACTGGGCGGCAAGACCCCGATCGTCGTGTTCGACGACATCGACCCCGAGGCGGCCGCGGAGGGCGCGGCGTTCGCCGCCTTCGTCGCGGCCGGGCAGTCCTGTGTGGCCGGTTCCCGGTTCCTGGTGCAGCGCGGGAACTACGAGCGGTTCGTGGCCGCGCTGGCCCGCCGCGCGGACGCGATCCGGATCGGCGACCCGTCCGACCCGCGCACCCAGCTCGGCCCGCTGGTCAGCGCCGCGCAGCGGGACAAGGTGCTGAACCTGATCGGCGCCGGGATCGCCGAAGGCGCCCGGCTCGCCGCGGGCGGCGGGGCGCCCGACCTGCCCGCGCCGCTGGACGGCGGGTTCTTCCTGCGGCCCACCGTGCTCGCCGACGCCACCAGCGAGATGCGGGTCGCGCGGGAGGAGATCTTCGGCCCGGTCGCCGTCGTCGTCCCGTTCGACGACGAAGCCGACGCCATCGCCAAGGCCAACGACAACCGCTTCGGCCTCGGCGCTGGGGTCTGGACCCGCGACCTGGCCCGCGGCCACCGCGTCGCGGACCGGATCGCGGCGGGCATGGTCTGGATCAACGACCACCACCGCCTCGAACCGTCGCTGCCCTGGGGCGGCATCAAGGAATCCGGCACCGGGCGGGACGCCGGATCCGAGTCCTTCGACGACTTCACCTGGATCAAGACCGTCGTCGCCCGCACCGCCGCCGACGACGTCGACTGGTACGGCGCCGACACCCCCGGCCGCCTCAACTGACCCCTGTCCCCACGGCAAAGGAGCCGTCCCATGGCCAACCCCTCCGCGCCACCGTGGCGCACCGAGATCACCCGCACCCAGTGGCTGGTCCTGCTGGGCACGACGATGGGCTGGGCCCTCGACGGGTTCGCGGGCAGCCTGTACTCCCTGATCCTCGGCCCGGCGATGACCGAACTGCTGCCGCACAGCGGGATCGCGCCGGCCACCGGCAGCATCGGGCTCTACGGCGGCATCACCGTCGCGTTGTTCCTGTTCGGCTGGGGCACCGGCGGGATCCTGTTCGGGATCCTCGCCGACTACTTCGGCCGCGTCCGCGTGCTGTCCGCGGGCATCGTGACCTACGCGGTGTTCACCGCGCTCGCCGCGTTCGCCGACACCTGGTGGCAGCTGGGCGTCCTGCGGTTCATCGCCGGCCTCGGGTCCGGGGTGGAGGCGCCGGTCGGCGCCGCGCTCGTCGCCGAGGTCTGGCGCAACCGCTACCGGGCGCGGGCCTGCGGCGTGATGATGTCCGGCTACGCGTTCGGCTTCTTCCTCGCCTCGCTGGCCTACGCCGTCCTCGGCGGGCACGGCTGGCGGCTGATGATGGGCATCGCCGTGCTGCCCGCGCTGCTGGTGTACTTCATCCGCCGTCACGTGCCGGAGCCGCCGGAGATCAAGGGCTCCATCGCCGCCCGCCGGGAGCGCCGCGCCCGCGGCCACCGCACCGAGCAGGACCGGTTCGTGCTGCGCCGCCTGCTGTCCCGGCCGCTGCTCAAGCACACCCTGGTCGGCACCGCGCTGGCCACCGGGTCGCTGGTCGCCTTCTGGAGCGTGTCCACCTGGTACCCACAGGTGATCCGCCAGGCGGCGACCGCGGCCCAGCTGACGCCGGCGGTGGCCAACGAACGCGTCGCGCTGGCCTCGATGCTGTTCAACGCCGGCGGCGTGCTCGGCTACGCCACCTGGGGTTTCCTGGCCGACGCGATCGGCCGCCGGAAGGCGTTCGCGACCAGCTTCGCGGTCTCCGCAGTCAGTGTCGGGTTCCTGTTCCCGTTCTCGCCCGGCTGGGGCGTGTTCCTCGCCGTCATCCCGGTCGCGGGCTTCGGCCTCTACGGCGCGCTGTCCGGGATCCTCGTCTACGGCCCGGAGCTGTTCCCGCCGAGCGTCCGCG
The DNA here is from genome assembly GCF_040614175.1 of Amycolatopsis sp. NPDC006131. Taxonomy (NCBI): domain Bacteria; kingdom Bacillati; phylum Actinomycetota; class Actinomycetes; order Pseudonocardiales; family Pseudonocardiaceae; genus Amycolatopsis; species Amycolatopsis sp. NPDC006131. The sequence continues at coordinate 3,974 of NZ_JBEXTX010000048.1, read as the reverse complement.
CCACCGGGATGGCGCTCTACAACGGCATCGGGCGCTACCTCACCGCGGCCGGGCCGCTGGTGGCCGGTGTGGTGGCCGCGTCCTGGTTCGGCGGCGACCTCGGCCTGGCGACCACGTGCGTCGTCGCGGTCGGGATGCTCGGCGCCATCGGGCTGTTCTTCGCGCCGGAGACCCGCGGCGCGCCCCTGCCCGCCGATCCGGTCCAGCCCGGCCCGGTTCCCGCTTCGGAGGAGATCCACTGATGAGTGCCTACGCAGGCGCCCGCGCCGCCGTGATCGGCGGGTCGATCGGCGGGCTCACCACCGCGCTGCTGCTGCGCGACCTCGGGTTCGAGGTCGAGGTGTACGAGCGCACCCCGACGCCGCTGGACGGCCGGGGCGGCGGGATCGTGCTGCAGCCGGACACCGTGCGCTGGTTCGCCGAGCGCAGCGCGCAGAACCCGGAAGCGCTGTCCACCGCGACCGAGTACGTGCAGTACCTCGACCGCGGCAACGGTGTCGTGCACCGCGACCGCCGCCGCTGGACCTACACGTCCTGGGGCACCTTCTACCGGGCGCTGCTCGCCGACTTCGGCAGCGAGCACTACCACCTCGGCCAGTTCGCCTGCGGTGTCGCGCAGGACGAGGACCGCGTGACCGTCCGGTTCGTGTCCGGGCACCGCGCCGAGGCCGATCTGGTCGTGTTCGCCGACGGCATCACCTCGATCGGCCGGTCCCTGCTCGACCCCGGCGCGCAGCTGGAGTACTCCGGCTACGTCGGCTGGCGCGGCACTGTGCCCGAGCACGAACTCACGCCCGCGACGCGGGAACTGCTCGGCAACGCGATCTCCTACAGCGTGGTGCCGCACTCGCACATCACGGTGTACCCGATCCCCGGCGAGACCGGCCCGTCGGAGCGGCTGATGAACTACGTCTGGTACCGCAACGTGCCGGCCGGCAGTGAGCTGGCGGAGATGCTCATCGACAAGCGCGGTTTCACCGGCACCGTGTCCATCCACCCGGGACAGGTTCAGGACCGCTACGTGGACGAGATGCGGGAAACGGCCGCGGAACTGCTCGCACCCGCCGCCGCCGAGGTGGTCACCCGCACCGCGCAGCCCTACATCCAGGTCGTGTCGGACGTGCGCGCCTCGCGGATGGCGCAGGGCCGGGTCGCGTTGATCGGCGACGCCGCGGCCGCCGCCCGCCCGCACGCCGCCGCCGGCACCGCGAAGGCCGCCGCCGACGCCTGGGCGCTGGCCGGCGCGCTGACCGACGCCGACGGCGACGTCCCCGCCGCCCTGCGCAAGTGGGAGCCGGCACAGCTGGAGCTGAGCGCCCGGCTGCTCGACCGCGTCAAGGCGATGGGCGCGCGCTCCCAGTTCCACAACACCTGGACACCCGGGGACCCGGACCTGCGATTCGGCCTCTACGGGCCCGGCCACTGAAACGAGGAGAAGACCATGTCCGACACCAGTTTCCTGTCCGACCTGCCGCTGGCGGGCACCCTCGTCGCGAGTGGTTTCGACGGCTGGAGCCCGCAGCTGCGCGCCGAGTTCGAGGCCCACGCCCACGACGGCGAGGTCGGCTCCCGCCTGCTGAGCGAGAACGACCGCGTCCGGGTCTGGGAGATCCGCCTGGCGCCCGGCGAGCGCTGGCACGCCCACCGGCACGTGCTGGACTACTTCTGGACCGCGGTCAACGCCGGGCGCAGCCGCCAGCACACCAGCGACGGCACCACCCGTGAAGTGTCCTATGTGGCCGGTGAGACGCGGCACTTCACGTTCGGCCCCGGCGAGTACCTGTTGCACGACATCGAGAACATCGGTGACAGCGAGCTGGTGTTCACCACGGTCGAGCACCTGGACAGCGCCAACGCGCCGCTGCCGCTGGGAGAGCGGCGGTGATCGGGCCGATCGCGGACGGGCCGGTCGACGTCCACGCGCACTGGCTGCCCGCCGAGCTGTTCGGCCTCCCGCCGGGCGCCCCGTACGGGCCGCTGCGCGACTCCGGCGGCGAGCTGCACCTCGGTGAGGTGCCGTTGTCCATCCCCACGCGGGCCATGAGCGACGTGCCGGCGATCCTCGCCGACACCGCCGCGGCCGGGCTCGGCGTGCGGGTGCTGTCGGCCCCGCCGTTCGCCTTCCCCGTCGCCGGCCCGGCCGCCGAGTACGTGGACGCGTTCAACACCGCGCTCGCCGAGGTCGTGGCGTCCGCTGGTGGTGCGCTCGCCGGGCTGGGCCTGGTCTCCCTGGACGGCGAGGCGGTGGCGACCGAGCAGCTGAAGCGGCTGGCGGCGCAGCCGGGAATCGCGGGGGTGGCGATCCCGCCGCTGCTCGGCGGCGAGTCGCTGGACCGCGGCGTGCTGCGGCACGTGCTCGGCGAGTCCGCCCGGCTCGGCCTGTCGGTGCTGGTGCACCCGATGCAGCTGCCGCGCCCGGAGTGGCAGGACCACTACCTGGCCAACCTGCTCGGCAACCCGGTCGAAACCGCCACGGCGGTCGGCGCGCTGCTGCTCGGCGGGGTGCTCGACCAGCTGCCGGACCTGCGGATCTGCTTCGTGCACGGCGGCGGGTGCACACCCGGGGTGCTGGGCCGGTGGGACCACGGCTGGCGCACCCGGGCCGACGTCCGCCGCGACTCGTCGCGCCCGCCGGGCGAAGCGGTGCGGGCACTGTGGTTCGACACGGTCACCCACGACCCGGAGCTGCTGCGCCTGCTGACGGCGCGGGTGGGCGAGCACGCGGTCGTGTGCGGCAGCGACCACCCGTTCGACATGGCGCAGCCGGACCCGGTCGGGTTCGCCACCGCGGCCGGCCTGGACGTCGCGACCCTGGCCGCGAACGCGCGGGCGTTCCTCGGGGCGGGCTCGTGAGCAGGCTGTTCACCCCGCTGACGCTGCGGGAGCTGACGGTGCCGAACCGCGTGTGGCTGTCGCCGATGTGCCAGTACAGCGCCGGGGCGGACGGGGTGCCGGGCGACTGGCACCTGGTCCACCTCGGCGCCCGCGCGGCAGGCGGGTTCGGGATGCTGATCACCGAGTCCACCGCGGTGTCCCCGGAGGCGCGGATCAGCGCGCGGGACACCGGTCTGTGGTCGGACGCGCAGGTCGCGGGCTGGCGGCGGATCACCGGGTTCGCGCACGCGCAGGGCGCGCCGATCGCGGTGCAGCTGGGCCACGCGGGGCGCAAGGCGTCGGCGTTCGCGCCCGGCGAGGGGCGCGGCACGGTGCCGGCGGGCGAGGGCGGCTGGACACCGCTCGCGCCCTCGCCGCTCGCCTACCGCGGCTTCGCTTCCCCGGTGGCGGCAACGGAATCCGACCTGGCCCGGATCGTGGCGGACTTCGCCGCCGCGGCCCGGCGAGCGGTCGACGCGGGGTTCGACGCGGTCGAGATCCACGCCGGCCACGGGTACCTGCTGCACCAGTTCCTGTCACCGCGGGCGAACCAGCGCACCGACCGCTACGGCGGCGCGTTCGGCAACCGGGTGCGGCTGCTGCTGGAGGTGGTCGACGCGGTGCGCGCTGCGTGGCCCGCGGAGCGCCCCTTGCTGGTGCGGTTGTCGGCGACGGACTGGGTCGAGGGCGGCTGGACCGCCGCGGAGACCGCGGACCTGGCGCCGCTGCTGCACGACCGCGGGGTGGACCTGATCGACGTGACCACCGGCGGGCTCGACCCGGACCAGCGGATCCCGGTCGGACCGGGGTACCAGGTCCCGTTCGCCGGGCAGGTCCGCGCCCGGACGGCGCTGCCGGTGGGCGCGGTCGGCCTGATCACCGAGCCGGAGCAGGCGGAGGCGATCCTGGCCGCGAAGTCCGCGGACGTGGTGCTGCTGGCGCGGGAGGCCCTGCGGAACCCGGCGTGGCCCCTGCACGCCGCGGAAACCCTGGACCCCGGCTCGGCGCGGGAGAAGTACCCGTGGCAGTACCTGCGCGCCGCACCCGCCGAGGGCGCGCCCGCCCGGCGGGCAGTTCACCAGCAACGGCCCGGCGGCGGC